>DASQIU010000191.1:0-24364 GCA_035631395.1 Daejeonella sp.
CTAAGGTTAGAATAATGCCCAGGGTAATATATAGGGGGCTGCTTCCTTTCAGTTCATTAGAAATTTGCAGCAGCTCTAAATGTTCATGGCGAATAAAAAATGCGGCTGTGCCCAGCATTAAAATTGCCAGGAAGAATTGCCAGAAAAATTTATGATAGATAAGCTTGGAAAGGAAGTTTTTAGCTCTCTTCATATTTAAACGCTTTTAACCCTGAATCCATGTTAACGGTTTACGTTGGTTTAAAGATTACGTTATCCGAATGTACACGCTTATTTGCTAAAATTTAAAAAGTTAAATCTAAAATTTTGTATATCAATAAGCTTTTGTGCATCCAGCTTATTTCAATTAAATGGTAGTGAAAAGCTCGGTTGCTATTCTTTTGCGAATCTTTTGATCTCTAATTTGTCAAAAGCTTGCATATCAATTAAACGTTTATAAAGTCCGTCATGATTCATTAGGGTTGAATGATTTCCGGTTTCAACGATCATTCCTTTTTCAATTACTACGATGATATCTGCATGCTGTATGGTGCTTAACCGGTGCGCAATTACGATAGAAGTACGGTTTAACATCAATTTATTTAAAGCATCTTGCACCAGTTTTTCTGATTCGGTATCTAAAGCCGAAGTAGCCTCGTCAAGTAGCATAATCGGAGGATTGGCTAAAACAGCTCTTGCTATACAGAGTCGCTGCTTTTGCCCACCAGATAAACGATTACCTCTGTCGCCAATATTTGTTTCATATCCATTGGCAGTATGTAAAATGAATTCATGGGCATTGGCAATTTTAGCCGCAGCAACCACTTCCTCCATGCTTGCTTCCGGTTTACTAAAGGCAATATTATTAAAGATGGTATCATTAAATAAAATCGATTCCTGGCTAACCGTGCCCATTTGTTGCCTTAAACTTTCAATGGTAATATCTTTTAAATTTTTACCATCAATTAATACTTCACCAGCGCTTGGGTCATAGAAACGAGAGATCAAATCTATCATGGTACTTTTGCCACCACCCGATGGCCCAACCAACGCAACTATTTTCCCCTTAGGAATAGTGAGGTTGATATTCTGCAAGACCTGCTTATCTCCATAGCCAAAAGAAACATTTTTAAAGGTCAGGTTATCATTAAAGGAATGAATGTTTAGCGCATTGTTTTTGTTTACAATAGCTGGTTTAACATCAATTAAATCCAACACCCGGTTACCGGCGGCTATACCATTGTGTATATTGCTGAATGAGTCAGAAATTGCTTTTGCAGGCCGCATGATCTGGGAAAAAATAGCGATATAAGTTATAAATGCCGGTCCCGCAAGTTCAGATTGTTTGTTTAAAACAAGATAACCGCCATAAAGGACAATACCAACCACCATCAGAACGCCTAAAAATTCGGAAACAGGTGATGCTAATTGCTGCCTTTTGGCCATAGAGCGGGTAATGCTGGAGTATTTTACATTTTCCTGGTTAAATCTGTTTTTGATATACTCTGTTGCATTAAATGCTTTTATGATTTTAACGCCTCCTAAAGCCTCTTCCAAAAAGCTGATCATGTTGGCAAAAGTCTCTGATGCAGCAACCGCCTGATGTTTTAATTTTTTAACGATACGTGCTATAATTAAGCCGGCAATTGGGATGATAATTAAAGAATAGAGAGTTAAGCTGAATGAAATATTAAACAGCATCACCAAATAGGCAATAAGTTGTGCAGGTTCTTTAAAAACCACCTGCAAGGTACTGGTTACTGTAAATTGAACTACCTGAACATCGGTGGAAACTTTAGACATAATATCCCCTTTACGCTCATTGCTGAAATAGCCCAAATGCAAATTCATCACGTTGTTAAAAACTGTTTTGCGCAGATTTAATAAAGTGTGAACACGTAGGTTTTCCATAATCCGCTGAGAAAAATACCGGAAAAGATTACTCAGAAAAACGGAAACAATAATGATGATACAAACTATTTTTAAGGTTTCCCAACCGCCATATTCAATCAAAGCTTTTTGGACATAGTAGTTAAAATTCCCCATGATATCCCAATTAGAGTCAGGAGGTAAAATGGGGGTTTTGCCGGCGTTTTTATCTACACTGAAAAGTGTTTGCAGCAAAGGGGCCAGCAAAGAAAAGTTAAGGGTGTTGAATAATATGGCAAGCAGAGTGGCAAAAATATAGGGAATGGCAAATTTTTCAATCGGCTTTGCGAACGATAACAGCCGGAAATATGTTTTCATTTAGGAGCTTATTAAACCGCAAATTTAGAATTAAACGGATGGAAATCCCCCATCTGTACTTTTTTCCGTAAAAATAACTTATAAATTTGAACAGGTTTCCTTAACCTCGATGCAATATTGAAAAACTATCCCAAAATATCCATTGTTACCCCATCATTTAACCAAGGTCAATACTTGGAAGAAGCCATGCTTTCTGTAATTAGCCAGGGTTATCCCAACCTGGAATATATAGTTATTGACGGGGGAAGTGCGGATAACTCAGTAGAGATTATTAAAAAGTACGAGCAATACCTTGCTTATTGGGTAAGCGAGAAAGATGCAGGGATGTACCACGCCGTACAAAAAGGCTTTGAGCGCTCTAACGGAGAAATTATGGCCTGGATTAATTCGGATGATAAATACCATCAGAAATCATTGTTCAGCCTGGCTGCACTATTTGAACATTATCCAAATATCCATTGGCTGATGGGCAAAAATACATTTTATACTGAAGATGGGCTGACTTTTGTGGCTGATTGGGATAAAAAAAATGAACTCTGGTCAAAATGGCGTTTATATAATTTTGATGGATTTATACAGCAGGAATCGGTTTTTTGGCGCAGGAGTTTATGGGAAAAAGCCGGGGCTTATATAGATCCCCAGTGGTATTTAGCCGCCGATCTGGAATTATGGGCACGTTTTTTCAGATATGAAACCTTATATAGTACCAACTTTATTCTTTCTGGATTCCGTTTCAGAAATGAAAACCAAAAAAGTAAAGATTATCGACAACAATATATGGAGCAGGCGCATGCTATTCTTAAACGCGAAAAAGAGTTAAATGGAGATGGGCCTTATTTGCTTTATTGCCTATTAATGAAGTATTTATCCAAGCTGATGCCAGGGAAGTATAAGAAAAGGCTTCTCTATAAAACGCTTAAATTTCCTCAAAAAATAGATTTTATGCCTGATGAAGGTTTTCTTTTACGCTAGATAAAGTTTTACGCAAGATAAACTGCTTCGTTTTTTAACAGGACACTGGTGGTTTTTTTAATCTGCCTTTAAGCTGTCTGAAAAGATACCTTAGATAAGGGGTTAATCCTAAGTGTTTTTTGATGATAGAATATCGGTCGGTGTCAAAAACGGGATCGGTATTTTTGCTAGAAACCCCTTCTGAAGAAAAGTCAGCAATTATAAATGGATAATATTTCCACTGGAATTCCTGGTCTGCCCAGCATTGAATATTTAAGAAATGGTCGGCACTGATGGAATATTTCTCCTGGTACTGATATTTATTAAATACCCTTTGGGGGTAAAAAATGTTATGATGGCAGATATTGGATTTAGCCAATCTGTAAGTGCTGAATTTACCACCATAGCGTTTATTGTTTGATATATAATCGCCGTAATAAATGCAGTTTGGGTTTTTCAGATAAGGAATCATCTCTGCAAAACCTGGCAAAAGTTGATCGTCGGCTCCTAAAAAAAGAAGCCATTGCCCTTGAGCTAATTTTAGACTTTTGTTCATGGCATGATAAATGCCACGGTCGGGTTCACTTTGCCAGTAGGCTATTTGTTGATTATGATCTTGCAGAATTTCCAGGGTTCCATCGGTACTGCCGCCATCTATGATTAGGTGTTCTACATCCTGACTGGATAAATTCAGAACACTTTGTATGCAGTTTTTTATATGAGCTACGGCATTAAAAGAAACCGTAATTACGGATATAAAAGGACGATGGCCTGAATCGGAATGGTCTCTTTTACCCCCTTTAATCAGTTTGTGCATAGCCATTGCTGCAAGTTGAGATGTTTTCGTCTAAGGTTTTATAATACACCTGTAAATTGCTGTTTTCCTGTTTCCGGCAATTAAGTTGATGATGCAAATGGAAGCAAACAGCCGTCATTTTTAGGTGGCGACGTTTGATGCCCAAATTCACAAGGCGGGCGGCCAGTTCAATGTCTTCATGCCCCCAGCCGGTTAAAGCATTGTTATAACCATTTACAGCGATAAAATCCTTTTTCCAAACCGCAAAATTACAGCCTTTAAAATCCCGGGTCTTTTCCGGAGGACCATAAAATAAAGGACTCAAGGTAGTTAGGCGAGTAGCATTAATTCTGGAACTTAGGCCCCATTGAAATGGAGTAAAGTCAATATTTCTGCTTTGAAGCACTTTGGTCGTTTTTTCTTTATCCAGCATGCCCCGGCTTCCTTTTACAAAATACCCGGGCTGTATATTTTGGAGATGGTCTTCTATAAAACGGGGATGTAGTACTATATCGCCGTCAATCTGTATAATATACTCTCCATTAATTTGGCGGATAGCCTTGTTCAGGATTTGAGTTTTGCGGAATCCCTGATCTTCATGCCAGATATGTTTTACCGGAATCTGGAACTGTTTGCGGTAATTTTCTATCAGGTTACGGGTTTCCGGCCCAGAGCCATCATCGGCAATAACTACCTCTAAAGGTAGCACGGTTTGTTTTAGTACACTTAAAAGAACCAGGTCTAAAGCCTGCGGCCAATTATAGGTAGATATTAATAAGGTAGCGGTAACGCTATGCATTTAGATAGATGATTTTGAAACGAAACGGATTTGAAAACGAAACGGCTTTCAGCGAATATTGTTCCAGAAAAGCTAAATTTTCCGGTAGTTTTTGTATTCGCCTAAGCGCCAGCCAGTAAAATCTTCCAGTTTCTGTAAGAGTTTTCGGCGAAGATTCATTTTGTTCTTAATCAGGAGTGGATCAAAATCGAATTTCCAGTTTACGGCTTTAATTCTTTTTTGCATTACCAGGGGATGGGTTTCTGCAAATTTGAGGAGCCGGTCGGCATTGCCATAGTCAAATTTCAGGTTGGCGGGCGTATTTTCCTCTAACCAGCTATCATCATGATAAAACTGATTAAAATTGCGGACTTTATTGCCCAGTCCTTTGGGAGGCTTCACCCAGCCATAATGATAAATATAGGCGTCAATAGGTTTTACCTTAATTTTTTTGTCGTCTTTACGGAAGCCTTGAGCATCCCGATAGGATTTTACTCCCGGTTTAAATTTAAGTACTCTGATTTCATTCCGGTACCAGCGGCGGGAAGACGCGGTATAATCATACGAGCCATAAAAATGCAAGTATTTGAACAATAAACCTTCTACCTGCTCCTTGTTCAGATTATCTTCCATGGCTTTTTTAATAACCGGAAGGTATTTTTCATGCACACATTCATCGCCTTGTATATAAAAAGCCCAGTCTGTATCGGCAGATATGGCGGCATAGGCTTTATCGGTTTCCAGGGCAAAGGTGCGTCCGCCTTCGCGGATGCTTTCGTCCCAAATGGTTTCAATGATTTTTATTTTAGGAGAATTGATGTTTTGAATCAATTGCAAAGTTTCATCGCTTCCCTGTCCTACAGCCACCACAAATTCATCGCAAAGCGGTAATATAGATTGGATGGCTTCTACAATAGGATAATCGTTTTGTATGGCATTACGGATAAAGGTAAATCCGGTTACTTTCATAGTTCTAAAATTCGATCAAAGTTAATAAAACTCCTCAGCCCAACAGATTTCTTTGTAATACGGATAAAAAATGCCTTTTTTGTATCATGCAGGCGGCTTCTACTACCGATTCTAAAAATATTGATTTTAAAACATTAGCCAGGGTTTTAACCCGGGTAGAGAATGATTTGCCTGGTTCGGCAGAAATTCTACAGGGCTTGCAACATCAGGTCGATGCTACGGTTTTGGGCATTACCGGGCCGCCCGGAGCCGGTAAAAGTACCTTGGTTAATGCTTTGATCAATAAAATCAGTTCCCAGAATAAGCGTATTGCAGTAATTGCCATCGATCCAACTTCGCCTTTTAACCTGGGTTCCTTATTGGGAGATCGTATCCGGATGGCCGAACAATTTAATAAACCCAATGTGTATATCCGCTCTTTGGCTACACGGGGTTCTTTAGGCGGATTATCGGCTAAAACCATTGAAATGGTTGATGTGCTAAAGGCGGCCGGGTTTGACTATATTTTGGTAGAAACCGTTGGAGTGGGACAATCGGAGGTGGAAATTGTGGGTTTGGCTGATATTACTATTGTGGTTTTGGTGCCTGAGGCTGGCGATGAAATTCAAGGCATTAAATCTGGTTTGATGGAAATTGCCGATATTTTTGTGGTGAATAAATCAGATCGGGAAGGCGCTCAATTATTTGCCAATAATCTAAAAAAACTGGTTCATCAGAAAGCCACCGAAATTCCCGTACTGAAAACCGTAGCCGACCGGGAGGAAGGCATTGATGAGCTTTTGAAAGCCATACAGCACCATGCAAAAACAGAAAATAAACATAAGCCTTATTTGCTGGCCGAGAAAGCCTGGAAATTGATTCAGCAAAAACGGATGGCTGATATCGACAAAATAAAGCTTCAGCAGGAAATTGCTGAAGCTTCTCAAAAATCGGAGTTTAATTTATACCGGTTTATTCAAACACAATATGGTATTAAGAATTCATAATCTCTTCAATTTCCTCGGCTTGTAATGGAATATCAGCCATCAGGTCAATATTTCCATCAGCTGTAATCAGAATATCATTTTCTAAACGGATGCCCAAGCCCTCGGCCTGAATATAAATTCCAGGTTCGCAGGTTAAGATATTGCCCACTTTAAAAGGCTCATAACGGCTGGCAAAATCATGAACATCCAATCCTAAATGGTGCGAGGTGCCATGCATAAAATACTTTTTATAAAGCGGCATGGCCGGATCTTGTTTGGCTACATCGTGTCTGTCTAATAAGCCCAGGCCAATAAGTTCACTTTCCATTATTTTACCCACTTCCTCATGATATTCATTCCAGATGGTGCCTGAAACCAGCATTTTCTTGGATTCATTCATTACCCGGTGAACGGCATTATATACCTCCTTTTGTCGAGGTGTAAAGCGACCATTAACCGGAACCGAGCGGCTTAAATCGGCATTGTAGTTGGCGTATTCTGCACCAAAGTCAAACAAAATCACATCACCGTCTTTACAAACCTGGTTGTTATCATTATAATGGAGGATGTTGGCATTAGTTCCAGAGGCGATAATTGGATTGTAAGCATGTCCGGTAGCCCCTTGGCGTATAAATTCATGGATGATTTCGGCCTCAATTTCGTATTCTTTTACCCCGGGTTTAATAAATTTCAATATCCGGATAAAGGCATCACGGGTAATGTTGCAGGCCTTTTGGGTAAGTTCAATTTCAGTTTCCGATTTAATGGTTCTAAGACTGCGTAAAATAGGGGCCGCCCTTTCATAATGATGCAAAGGATAGCGCTGCTTCATTTCCTGGATAAATCTTAAATCCCGGTAAGGCACCTGGGGAACATAGCGGTCGTTTTCGTTGGTATTCAGGTAAATGGTGGAGGCGTAATGGATAATGCTTGGCAAGATATTCCAAAGTTCATCCAGCCAAAAAACACTTTCGATACCCGAGACCTTGCGGGCTTCTTCCATAGTGTATTTGTGCCCTTCCCATACTGCAATATATTCGTTGGTTTGTCTTAAAAATAGTACTTCCCGATATAGAGGGTTGGGGCAGTCTGGAAATAGTATTAAGAGAGTTTGTTCCTGGTCAATCCCTGATAGATAAAACAGATCTGCATTTTGTTTAAAGGTATAAGTTTGGTCTCCGCTACGGGGAAACTCATCATTTGCATTAAAAATAGCTATGGAATTAGGCTTCAGTGCTTTGCAGAAATTTTTACGGTTATCTATGAATAGATTTTTATCAATAGAAGAATATTTCATTTGTCTGATAATTTTAGTGTGAAAGTAAAACAGTTATTGAAAACAAATGTTGAATTGAAGAAACTGGAACAGAGTTTGTTAATTTGTTCTAGTCAAACCTATGATTAATTTTGTATAAATTACACAATTAAAAATTGTTTAACCTTTAAAACAACAAAACATGAATTATTCTACAATTAAGAAAGCCGTTGTTCTTTCACTGGTTTTTGTGCTCGGTATAGCTGCCGTTTCCGAAGCACAAGACACTACAAAGACAGCGATGAGCTCCACCGCCAAAATATTTGGTGGCAGAGGGCAGTACAGAACTTGGTCTGTAGGGGTAAATGCAGGTGTTTTAGCTCCTGCTGTATTTATCGGCGGAAGCAATGATTTTACCAATTGGGATGTCAACTTAGGTTATGGTGCTACAATTCGAAAGCAATTAGCTCACTCTTTTGGTATTGAATTGGGCGGTTTCCGTGGTAAACTTTCCGGTAACAATTCCGAAGCTCCCGGAGGAGTTGCGAATGATCGCAGAAGCTTTAAAACGGATTTTGGCTGGGCCGGAACGATCATGGGAGTGATTAATGTGGGTACTGTAGATTTTTTACGAAGAGAGAATAATGTAAACTTCCTGGTTAAGGCAGGTTATGGTGTGGCTGCATATGCTCCTACCTATGTTACAGGTAACGGTACTTCCGTAAGCTGGAAAGGCCATGCTGGTGGGGACAGTAAAAAATATGTACACGAGCAGTTTATCCCCGTAGGTGCTGGTATCAAGTTCAAAATTTCTGATCGAGTTAACTTTGACCTGGGTTACACCATGCACTTTTTAGATGGCGATAACCTGGATGGAACTGAAGTACTTCCTCTGCATAAAGACAAGTTTTCTTATGGATACGGTGGTTTGGAGTTTTCTTTAGGTTCTTCATCTAAACCAAATTTAGACTGGTCTAACCCAATTGCATTAATGTACGATGAATTAAAAGATGAGGCTTTACGTCGTGAAGTTGAAGCTTTAAAAGGACGTGTTTCCAGCATTGAATCTACTGTTAAAGATCTTTCTACCGACAGCGATGGCGATGGGGTTTCTGACAAATTTGATAAATGCCCTAATACTCCTGCTGGTACTGTGGTTGATGGTTCTGGTTGCCCAATTGTGTTCCCTAAACCTGAAGCTGAAACAGTTAACCCATACTCTAACGTTCAGTTTGATTTTAATAGTTCTGTCTTAAAAACCTCTTCTTATGAGGCTTTAGATGTGCTTTCTGCTGAATTAAGAGGAAACACCAGTCAGACAGTAGTTTTAAATGGATATGCTTCTATTGAAGGAACCGAAGAATATAACCTGCAATTGTCTAAAGACAGAGCTAATTCTGTTAAAACTTATCTGGTAAATTCTGGAGTAGATAGTAAGCAAATAACAACCAAGGGTTGGGGAGTGAAAAATCCAGTTGCTTCTAATGCTACTGAAGAAGGCCGGATGATGAACCGCCGCGTAGAAATAGCTAAAAAGTATTAATTGTTTTGACTGCAATTATAAAAAAGAGCCCCGGAAACCCCGGGGCTCTTTTTTATTTCCTAAATTTGTGCCAATGTATTTTTTTAGAAAAAAAGATCCTAACCGGCCTGTTAATTTTAATCTGAAGGTGATGCATTTTATCAATGCTACGGCCATATTATTGTTTTTGGGCGGCCTTATTTATAAACTGATCGACTGGTTTTTAATTAAAAAATGAAAAAGATAATTTACTCTTCCGAAGCTCCTGAACCTATTGGACCTTATAGCCAGGCTGTTATAGCCGGTAATTTTATATACCTTTCTGGTCAGATCTGTATAGACCCACAAACCGGTGAACTTATTAGCGGTAGCGCTGCTGATGAAACCCACCAGGTGATGAAAAATATTGGCAAAGTGTTGGAAAAAGCCGGATATACTTATGCGGACATTGTGAAAACCACCATTTTTTTAAGCGATATGCAGCTTTTTGCCCAGGTAAATGAGGCTTACGGCTCTTATTTTGAGGAAAATTTTCCTGCCCGGGAAACAGTAGCCGTGGCCGGTTTGCCTAAAAATGTGAATGTGGAGATCTCTGTTACTGCCTATAAATCTTAAATGCTTCAAGTCGGACGATTAAAATATTTTGCGGCCGCTCTTACTGCAGTGGCTATGTGGGGATTTTTTTCTATTCCGTTACGTAACCTGAGGGAATATCCTTCAGAAGAAATTCTGCATTACCGCATTTTTACTTCACTAATTGTAACGGGTCTGCTGATTCTGCTTTTCCGTAAGAAGCAAGTAAAGCAGGATTTGGCTTATTGGAAAGAGGTATCCGTGGCGGGTCGTAAAAAGCTTGTGGGACTTATTCTGCTGGCCGGCGTTTTAATCACCGGAAACTGGTTTACCTTTATTTATGCCGTTAATCATGTAAGCCTGAGCTCTGCCGCCTTTGCTTACATGGTATGCCCGCTGATTACTGCTATGGGCGGTTTCCTGATCCTGAAAGAAGAGTTATCAGCCTTGAAATTGGCATCCATTGGTATTGCTCTGATCAGTATTTTGATATTGGCCCAAGGCTCGCTGGTAGAAGTGATGTGGTCGGTGTTTATTGCCTCTCTATATGCTTTTTATCTGATTATTCAGCGGGTAGTCGTTCAAATTGATAAACTGAATATGCTGGGTATCCAATTGGTTATTTCGGCTTTATTGATGCTGCCGTTTTATATTTATCAGCATGATGCTTTTCCTACCGATTGGAATTTCTGGATCAATATTATAATTATATCGGTATTCTTTACCATTATCCCCTTATTTTTAAGCATGTATGCTTTGATAGGGATGCCGTCATCAACCATGGGGATCATCATTTATTTAAACCCTATTATTGCATTTTCAGTTGCCTTTTTTTACTTTCATGAGCAAATTTACACCTATCAGTTGTACGCTTATGGATTATTACTAGCCGCTGTAGTTGTGTTCAATTGGAATCTGATTAGCAGCTTGTTTTTAAAACAGTATAAAAAGGTAAAAACGACTAACATTTAGCCCAATTTGATTGATACCACAGATTTTAAAAACCCCTATTGAATATTTGAAAGGAATTGGTCCGCAAAAAGCGGATGTCCTGAAGAAAGAGTTGGGGATTTTTATTTATAATGATCTGTTGCAGCATTATCCTTTCCGGTATATAGACCGCACTCGTTTCTATAAGATCAAAGAGTTGCATGGCGATTTACCTCCCGTACAAACTATCGGGCGTATTATCTCCAAAGAAATAGTAGGCGAAAAGCGCAGTAAACGCCTGGTAGCCCAGTTAAAAGACGATACCGGTATCATGGAGCTGGTTTGGTTTCAGGGAATCCGATGGGTAGAAAAATTGGTGCAGCCAGGCTCTGTTTTTATTGTTTTTGGTAAGCCCTCTGTTTTTAATTCCAGGATCTCCATTTCTCATCCCGAAATGGAATTGTATAATCCGGCAGCTAAAAAGCAGGGCAACCTGACTTTACAGCCGGTTTATAGTTCTACCGAAAAACTGAAATTGTTTTTTCTAGACAGCAAAGGTTTGCAAAAGGCACAAGTCGCCTTACTTGAAACTGTTTTAAAAGAAATTACTGAAACGCTGCCCGACTATATTCTCCAAAAACATCAGCTTAAAAGCCGGCAGCAAGCTTTGCTCCATATTCATTTTCCGGCTGATGTTTCTTTATTGCAGCAGGCGCAACGCAGGCTAAAGTTTGAGGAGTTGTTTTTTATCCAGCTCAAGCTGCTGAAAAACAAATTGCTGCGTACCCAGAAATTCAAAGGACAGGTTTTTGATAAGGTAGGAGATAAGTTCAATACCTTTTATTCAGAAAAACTGCCTTTTGATCTTACGACGGCCCAGAAAAGAGTGATCAAAGAAATCCGGCTGGATACCCAGCGGCCTGTTCAAATGAATCGTTTGCTGCAGGGCGATGTAGGCAGCGGGAAAACGGTGGTGGCTTTAATGAGTATGTTGTTGGCCATTGATAATGGCTTTCAGGCTTGTATAATGGCGCCTACTGAGATTTTGGCGCAGCAACATTATCATTCTATTAAGCATTTGTTGGGCGATGATTTGGCCAGTGTGGAACTTTTAAGCGGCTCTACTCCGCAAAAAACACGTAAGCAATTGCATCAAAGACTATTGGATGGAGAATTGGATATTTTGATTGGTACCCATGCTTTAATTGAAGATGCGGTACAATTTAAGAATCTAGGTTTGGTGGTTATTGATGAGCAGCATCGCTTTGGTGTGGAGCAAAGGGCCAAACTCTGGAAAAAAAATCATATTCCGCCGCATGTTTTGGTGATGACGGCTACGCCGATTCCGCGTACTTTGGCCATGACTTTATATGGCGATTTGGATGTATCGGTAATTAATGAACTCCCGGCAGGTAGAAAACCTCTACAAACCATGCATTTGTATCATAGCCAACGCTTGCGGATGTACGGATTTATGCGCCAGGAAATTGCCAAAGGGCGGCAAGTTTATATCGTATATCCGCTTATCAAAGAAAGCGAAAAGCTGGATTTATTACATCTGGAGGCGGGTATCGAAAATATTTCGGAAGCATTCCCCTTGCCTGATTATCGGATCAGCATTGTGCATGGCAAGTTATCCCCAAAGGATAAAGAATTTGAAATGCAGCGCTTCATAAAAGGCGAAACGCAGATCATGGTAGCCACTACGGTGATCGAAGTGGGAGTAAATGTGCCCAATGCTACGGTAATGATCGTAGAAAATGCAGAACGGTTTGGGTTATCGCAATTGCATCAGCTGCGAGGTCGGGTAGGGCGTGGCGCCGAACAATCTTATTGCATTTTGATGTCGGGCAATAAACTGAGTAAAGATGCTCAGATACGCCTGGAAACCATGGTTCGCACGGCCGATGGTTTTGAAATTTCTGAAATTGACTTGCAATTGCGTGGTCCGGGAAATATTGAAGGAACGCAGCAAAGTGGGGTATTAGATCTTAAACTGGCCGATTTGGCCCATGATCAGCAACTTTTGCAGGAAGCCCGCCAAACTGTGATTGAGATTTTTGAAAAAGATCCGGAATTGTCAAGTCCCGATAATCAGATCCTGCACGATTATTTTGAACAGAAAAGTGCGGGCATTACCTGGGATAAAATTTCCTGATGTAGCAGATATGTTACTCATTCTTGCATTAGGATGCGTGCTAAGAATTAAATTTGAGCCAAACCTAAACACATATGAACTTTTTGAAGATTTCTCTCCTGTCATTAGTTTTCAGCACTTCGGTGATGGCTCAGAAAACGGATTCGATCATGATCCGTAAAATATATGATGAAGCCCTTGAAAACGGGCATAGCTATAAAAA
The DNA here is from genome assembly GCA_035631395.1 of Daejeonella sp. Lineage (GTDB taxonomy): Bacteria > Bacteroidota > Bacteroidia > Sphingobacteriales > Sphingobacteriaceae > Daejeonella. Next base: position 13,326 of record DASQIU010000191.1, read on the forward strand.
TCTGGAATATTTGTGTAAGCAAATCGGTCCGCGGTTAAGCGGCTCTGCAGGCGCTCAAAAGGCCGTAGACTGGACCAAGAAGCTTATGGAAGAATACGGTTTTGACCGGGTGTACCTGCAGGAAGTAATGGTTCCGCATTGGGAGAGGGGTGCTAAAGAAACCGCTTATATCATCGATGGGAAAAATAAAATAACTGTTCCGGTGGCTGCTTTGGGAGCTTCTATTGCTACTTCTGCCAGTGGTATTACAGCGGCCGTTGTGGAAGTTCAAAATTTTGAAGAATTAAAAGCTCTGGGCGAAAGCGGCGTGAAAGGCAAAATCGTGTTCTTTAATCGTTCATTTGATCCTAAATATGTAGATCCTTTTGCGGCTTATAGCGCTGCGGTAAATCAGCGTAGCCAGGGTGCGGTAGAAGCCGCTAAACTGGGTGCTGTGGCGGTAATTGTGCGCTCTATGACCCATTCGGTAGATAATCATCCGCATACCGGCGGCATGCGCTATGTAGAGAATGTGACTAAAATCCCGGCTGCTGCCATTAGTACCATGGGCGCTAATTTGCTGAGCCAGAAATTGAAAAAAGGTAACGTTCAATTTTACTTAAAGCAAAACTGTCAGACTTTTCCAGATGCCTTATCCTATAATGTGGTGGGCGAAATCCGCGGAAGCGAGAAACCGGAAGAAATCATTAGCGTAGGTGGCCACCTGGATTCCTGGGATTTGGCCGAAGGAGCTCATGACGACGGAACGGGAGTGATGCAGTCGGTAGAAGTATTGCGGGTTTTTAAGGCGATGAATTATAAGCCTAAGCGCACCATACGGGCTGTTATGTTTATGAACGAGGAAAATGGTTTGCGTGGTGGTATGAAATATGCCGAGGTTGCCAAGGAAAAAGGTGAAAAACATATCGCGGCCATGGAATCTGATGCCGGTGGTTTTACTCCACGCGGGTTTCATATAGATGGCTCATCAGCAATTTTGAACCATGTACTGGCCAACTGGAAACCTTTACTGGCTCCTTATAATTTGGATCAGATTTCTGCCGGCGGCGGTGGGGCTGATATTGGTCCATTAAAGGCAGTGGCTCCGGGCATTACCCTTTTTGGATTCCGTCCGGATGGACAACGTTATTTTGATATTCATCATGCCAGTAGTGATGTGTTTGAAAATGTGAATAGACGAGAACTGGAGCTTGGCGCCGCTTCTATGGCTGCCCTAACCTACCTGATCGATCAGCATGGTTTGTAATCTTCAGGTTATGATAAATAATGGAATAACTTGGAAAATCAGGAGGTAAAACCAGATCCTTATATAGCATTGCGTTATCCCGAATTCCGATCTTATATCGGGATGCGCTTTTTGCTGACTTTTGCCTACCAGATTCAGGCCGTGGTGATTGGCTGGCATATTTACCAGTTAACCAATGATCCGCTTTCTTTAGGACTGATTGGTTTGGCTGAGGCTATTCCGGCCATTACGGTTTCTTTATATGGAGGCTATGTAGCCGACAAATCGGATAAAAAGAAATTGCTGGTATGGATTATTGGGGCCATGGCCGTTTGTTCATTTGTTCTTTTTTTGGTTACCATGCCTCAAACGCTTGTTTCCACCAAATTTGTTATCCCCATTATTTACATCATGATTTTGCTCATTGGAATTGCCCGCGGATTTTATTCGCCTACGGCATTTTCGCTGATGGCACAAATTATCCCTAAAGAACATTATCCAAACTCCTCTACCTGGAACAGCGGAAGCTGGCAAACGGCTTCTATTATTGGTCCTGCAGTGGGAGGATTGCTGTATGGTTTTAGTGGAGTTACTGCCTGTTTTATAGTGATTATGGTGTTTACATTACTGTCGATGGCCTGCATTGCTTTTTTTGTGAAGAACCAGCCGCCTAAATTTGTGCCTAAAGAAAATATCTATACCAGTTTAAGCGAGGGGATCCGTTTTGTTTTCAAAAGCCGGATGTTGTTGGGAGCACTTAGCCTGGATATGTTTTCGGTGTTTTTTGGCGGAGCTGTGGCCCTGCTGCCCGTTTTTGCGCATGATATTTTGCAGGTAGGAGCACAGGGCTTAGGCATTATGCGGGCTGCACCGGCGGCAGGAGCCGTTATTACCATGTTTATGATGGCTCGTTATTCCCCAATGGGAAAACCCTGGCGCAACTTGCTGTTTGCAGTCAGCGGCTTTGGCTTGTCCATTATCGCCTTTGGCTTATCTCGCAATTTCTATCTTTCGCTGGTATGCCTGTTTTTTGAAGGAGCTTTTGATAGTGTGAGCGTCATTATCCGTTCCACTATTTTGCAACTGCTAACCCCTGATGAAATGCGGGGACGGGTGGCAGCTGTTAACTCCATGTTTATTGGTTCGTCTAATGAAATTGGCGCTTTTGAATCAGGAGCTACGGCCCGTTTAATGGGCACTATTCCGGCGGTACTTTTTGGTGGCAGTATGACTTTGGTAATTGTGGGAATCACCTGGATGAAAACGAAAAAGCTGGTTCCTTTAAGCCTTAAGCAGATCCACCCGCACTAAATACTTTGGTGTTTTCCCCAGAATAGATAAATCAGCGATCCAAATACCGGAGCAATCAAGATCACTATAATCCAGAGTAGTTTGGTGTTGGTTTTTAGAGTGTTGTTTTGAAAGAGATCAAACAAGGCTATCACTATTAAAATGAGCCATAGTACGCCAAAAACAAAGCGGAACAAACCTCCAATTAAAGCTGCCATGACCTGGTTTTTATAGACCGACCTAATTACTCGCATCCTGATAAGAAAATTCTTGCCAGGATGAAAAAACGACAAATATGGTATCTAAAAAGTAGCGTTTGGCGACACGCTTCGACAAGCTCAGCGTGACGGCTCCGTGGTTATGGTGAGCTTGTCGAACCATGTAGCAGAATACTTTTTAGACACCTTCATCTTATAGATTACAACAGCTTTAAACTTCTGCGGTTTGTTTTTCGCCAATTTGTTGGCGCCACATGGCAAAGTACAAGCCTTTTTCGGCCAGCAGGTCCTCATGTTTTCCGGATTCGATGATTTGCCCCTTTTCAAGTACAAATATCTTGTCGGCATGCATAATGGTAGAAAGCCGGTGCGCAATCAGAATGGTAATATGATCTTTAATAATGGACACATCCCGGATGGTTTCTGTAATTTCTTCTTCGGTAATAGAATCCAGGGAAGAAGTTGCTTCATCAAAAACCAGAATATCGGGATCGCGGAGCAGGGCCCGGGCAATAGAAAGACGTTGTTTTTCACCTCCGGATACTTTCACGCCGCCTTCGCCAATTACCGTATCCAGGCCTTTATCGGCACGGGCCATTAGGTTTTGGCAGGCCGCCTTTTCCAGTACCTGCATACATTCTTCATCGCTGGCCTCCGGACGTACAAACAGCAAATTTTCGCGGATGGTTCCTGAAAATAATTGCGTATCCTGGGTTACAAAACCTATTTTTTCACGCAGTTGATCCAAGTCGATCTGCGTTCCTGAGATATTGTTGTAAAGCACCTGACCTTGTTTAGGCGGATATAAACCTACCAGAAGTTTTACCAGTGTGGTTTTACCAGAGCCCGAAGGTCCCACAAAAGCAATGGTTTGGCCCGTATGGGTACTAAAGGAAATATTGTTTAAGGCATTGTTTCTGGCTGATTGATGCTTAAAGCTCACACCATTAAACTCCAACTTGTTGATGTGGTCAAGCCAGGTCGGGTTTTTAGGTTTGGCCTCTTTGGGTACATTCAAAATCCCTTTGAAATTGTCTAAAGAAACTTCGGTTTCCCGATAAATATTGATGATGTTGCCAAGCTCTTGCAGCGGCCCAAAAATAAAGAAGGAATAGATGAAAAGTGAAAAGAACTCGCCTACGGTAATGCGCCCGGCGTAGATCAGGTAAAGCATCAACAGTAAGATGCCATTACGCAATAAATTAACCAGAGTGCCCTGTACAAAGCTTAAGCTGCGCACATATTTTACTTTTTGCAGTTCCAGCTTTAAGATTTTATTGGTAGTATTATTTAAACGGTTTATTTCTTGTACCGATAAACCCAGGCTTTTTACCAATTCTATATTCCGTAATGATTCTGTAGTAGAACCGGCCAGTGCCGTGGTTTCTTTGACAATGGTTTTTTGTACTACCTTGATCTTTTTACTAAGAACCGAGCTGATAAAACCCAGTACCGGAATAACCGAAATGTAAACTACCGCGATAGACCAATGAATATTGATGGCATAAATAAATACAAAGGTTACTCCAACCAACGAAGTGAATACAATATTGATAAAGGAAGTAATTAGTTTCTCCGTATCCAGACGTACTTTTTGCAGAATGCCCAGAGTTTCGCCGCTGCGCTGATCCTCAAAAACAGAATAAGGTAATTCTAATGAATGGGCCAAACCATCAGAGTAAATGCGAGCGCCTAAGCGTTGAGTAATTACATTGACATAATAATCCTGGAAGTTTTTGGCTATACGCGAAATCATAGCTACTCCCATAGCCGCCAGGATTAAAATTCCGGCTCCTTTAAAGAATTCTCCGGTGGAATAATCGGCGTAATGAGTTACATAGGTGTCTATAATTTTGCGGAATATCCAGGGATCAAGTAGTGAAAATATCTGATTAACTGCGGCTAAAAATAAAGCCAGCAGAATTAATCCCATGTAACTCTTCAGGTAATTCAGTAATATCTTCATTGATTAATGTGTTTTTTTGCCTGTTTCTGGCTTTTTTTCTGCCAAATGCGCTTCGGTTTCATTTTATTATATAAAATTAAAAAAGGGAATGCTGCTTTGGCTACATTCCCTTCATTTTTTTATAGTTTATTAGACTAAACGGTCATAATATCTTTTTCTTTGGCTTCGGCCAGGCGATCTACCTGAGCAATGTAGGAGTCAGTTAACTTTTGAACATCAGCTTCACCAACTTTGATCTCATCATCAGAAACACCTTCAGATTTTGATTTTTTGATTTTTTCGTTGGCATCTTTGCGGATATTACGGATAGCCACACGGCCTCTTTCGGCTTCTTCTTTTACCCGTTTAACCATTTCGCGGCGTCTTTCCTCAGTTAAAGGCGGAACGTTCAAACGGATTACAATACCATCATTTTGTGGGTTTAATCCAATATTTGCCTCATTAATGGCTTTGGCAATTTCAGTAAGCATTGATTTTTCCCAAGGCTGAACAACCAAAGTTCTGGCATCAGGGGTATTTACGGTTCCAACCTGGGCAAGTGGGGTAGGAGTGCCGTAATAATCTACGGTAATGCCGTCCAACATAGAAGGCATGGCTTTACCGGCACGTATTTTTAATAGTTCACTGTCGCAAAACTCAATGGCTTTTTCCATATTAGTTTTGGCGTCGTTTAATTGTTTCTTTATGAGGTCATTCATATTTCAGGAATTTCAAATCAAAAATATAAAAAATTTGCTAAGTCAAATGTTAATCTCAATAGCAAAAAAGCCGGTTTGGCCTCTTGCGTTTGGGGCTAAACCGGGCTAATTCAATTAAAAAATTATTTCTTATCCTTTAACCAGGGTGCCAATTGGATCACCTTTGGCAATGCGCATAAAGTTACCGGCTTTATTCATGTCAAAAACAATAATGGGCAAATTGTTTTCCTGGCATAAGGTAATAGCAGTCATGTCCATTACATTCAGGCTTTTTTGGTATACCTCAGCGAAAGTGATTTGCTCATAACGAGTAGCATCCGAATTCTTTTCCGGATCGGAAGTATAAATTCCATCTACACGGGTACCTTTTAAAACGGCATCGGCGTTAATTTCTACAGCCCGCAGGGATGCCGCTGTATCGGTAGTAAAATAAGGGTTTCCGGTACCAGCCCCAAAAATAACAATACGACCTTTTTCCAGGTGACGTACCGCTCTGCGGCGGATAAAAGGCTCGCAGATCTGCTCCATTTTAATGGCGGTAAGCAAACGGGTTTTTACTCCTAATTTTTCCAGGGCGTCTTGCAGGGCCATGCTGTTAATTACGGTAGCCAGCATACCCATATAATCGGCCTGTACGCGGTCCATGCCTGCTTTTTCGGCGCTTAAACCGCGGTAAATATTGCCGCCACCAATTACAATGGCAATTTCCAAACCTTCATCGTGTACTGCTTTAATGTCTTGGGCGTATTGGGCTACACGCTCTATATCAATTCCATACTGCTTCTCGCCCATCAGGGATTCGCCACTTAATTTTAACAGGATACGCTTATATTTCATGAGGGAATAATTTTGACAAAAGTATTAAAATATTTCAGGCCATTAAACCCGATAAACAGGTTGCAGTAACCTGTAATTCTTTATTAAAGACGATTAGGTTAGCCTGATGACCGGGCTTGATATAACCGAATTCATTTTGACGGTTGATCAGCTGAGCCGGATAAAGCGAGGCCATACGCAAAGCTTCGGGCAAAGTAATGCCGGCATAATCCACACAGTTTTTTACGGATTGCATCATGGTCAGGCAAGATCCGGATAGGGTGCCATCAGGCATAGTATAGCGGTCGGTATTGAAAATATGCGGATAAATTCCTTCAGAAGTTTCAGTAACGGCATCGGTAATGAGGAAAAGTTTATCGCCCAATTGTCGTTTGGCCATTTCAATTATCGGGAAACTGACGTGGATTCCATCAGCTATAATACTGGTAAAAGGTTTTTGCTTGAAAATGGCAGGTATCAATCCCGGGGTACGATGATGAATTTGAGGCATGGCATTAAACAAATGAGTAGCCGCCTGCACCTGCTTTTGAAAAAATGTATCGGCTTCTTCATAAGTGGCATCGGTGTGTCCGGCTGAGATCAGGATATTTTGCGATTGCAAATAATCCAGCACTTCCTCGTCCTGAAGTTCGGGCGCCAGGGTCATCATCTTAATTTCGCCTGCCGCTTGTTCTATCCAGCTTTTTAATTCAGCTAAGGATGCTTTTTTAATAAACTTTTCAGGATGCGCTCCGCGGCGTTTGGAGTTCAGGTAAGGTCCTTCCAGGTGTAAACCCAGAAAGTTTCCTTTGCTGTTTTTACGGTAGGCTTTGGCCGATTCTATAGCCTGTTCAACAATTTGAGCGCTATTGGTAGCTACCGTAGCTAAAAAGCCGGTACAGCCCTGTTTGAGCAGATCAGATTCCATTTGCGCTAAAGCATCAGCGCTGGGCTGACCACCAAACAGTTTTTTGCCGCTGCCGTATATTTGCAGATCAATAAGTCCGGGAGCGATATATTGGTCAGAAAGATCAATGTTTTGCGCATCGGCAGGAAGATTTTCCCGGCTGGTAATGGCTTTAATCTGGTTCCCTTCAATTAAAACAGATTTCCCGGAAAGCTCTTCTTCTCCGGTAAAAATACAGGCATTATGCAGTGCGGTTAACATAATAAAGGATTACACTAATTTATTACAGGAAAAAATCACTAATTAAAAAGGCACTAATTGCACGAATTTTACTAATTCATTGGGTTTAGCAAGCTAAACTCTAACCTCTAAACTATTAGACCCTAAACTCTAACCTCTACACCCTAACCACCAAAGCAAAACCCAAAGATAGGGCAAAAAAAATCCCCGCCATTAAGGCGGGGATTTTTAATAATGATATTAAGCTCCTAACTGTACCCGTTTAAAGGCGGTTACGGTTAAGTCTTTTTCTACGCTGTTTAAGAACTGGGCAATTGTTTTAGATGAATCTTTCACAAATTCCTGGTTCAACAAAGTAGAATCTTTATAGAATTTATTCAATTTACCGGCAGCAATTTTCTCAACCATTTCTTCTGGTTTACCTTCTGCACGGATTTGCTCTTTGGCAATTTCTAATTCACGCTCAATAGTTTTAGAATCAACGCCATCTTTATCAATAGCAATTGGGTTCATAGCAGCAATTTGCATAGCTACGTCTTTTCCAGCCTCTTCAGCACCAGCCGCATCAGCATTTAAAGCTACTAAAACACCTAAACGGTAGTTACCGTGGATGTAAGCAATTACTTTCTCGCCGGTAACGGTTTCAAATTTAGAAACACCAATTTTCTCGCCAATTTTACCGGTTTGATCTAAGATCTGATCAGAAACTTTCAATCCGTTCAGTTCATAAGCAGTTAATTCTTCTACAGAAGAAGGATTTTTTTCAATCGCCAGGTCAGCAATGCTGTTAGCAAAAGCAATAAAGTCAGCGTTTTTAGCTACGAAATCAGTTTCGCAGTTTACTTCTACAATGATTCCGCGTTTACCATCGGCAGTAGTTTTAGCAATAACTACTCCTTCGTTAGACTCGCGGTCTGAACGGCTGGCGGCAACTTTAGCGCCTTTTTTACGCAGGTAATCAATAGCAGCTTCAAAATCTCCGTTAGCTTCGGTTAATGCTTTTTTGCAATCCATCATACCGGCTCCGGTTTGCTGGCGTAATTTATTTACGTCTGCGGCAGTAATTTGTACTGTAGACATTATATCTCCTTTTAAATAGTTAGTAAAAAATTATGGGTTGCAAATTGCAGGTTGTAAGGCAAAGCCCGCAACTTACAACTCACAACCCATAACCAAAGTTTTATTCCTCGGTTTTTCCGGTTTCTGTATCAGCTCCGGTAGTTACCTTGCGGGTACGTTTTGCAGGAGCTTCTTCAGTACCTTCAGTGTCGGCTTTAGCTTTAGCAGTTGCAGCTTCTTTGTCGGCTTCTTCATCTTTCTCACGCTTACGCTCTTCTAAACCTTCCTGAATAGCTTTCACGATTACATCCATAATCAAAGTGATTGATTTAGTGGCGTCATCATTAGCCGGGATTGGGAAATCGATGTTTGAAGGATCAGAGTTGGTATCAACCATTGCAAAAGTAGGGATGTTTAATTTCATCGCCTCAGCAACAGAGATATGCTCTTTTTTCACGTCGATAATGAATAAAGCAGCTGGTAAACGGTTTAAGTCGGCAATACCTCCTAATAAGGCTTCCAATTTAATACGCTCACGCTGAATCATCAGCTTTTCTTTCTTAGATAAAACATCGTAAGTTCCGTCTTTAGTCATTTTATCGATGTTAGACATCTTTTTAATTGACTTACGTACGGTAGCAAAGTTGGTTAACATACCACCTAACCAACGCTCGGTTACGAAAGGCATGTTTACGTTTTTTGCACGCTCCGCAACAATGTCTTTAGCTTGTTTCTTGGTAGAAACAAATAAAACTTTGCGGCCTGATTTTACAATCTGTTTGATAGCCGAAGCGGCTTCTTCCAGTTTGGTTAATGTTTTATTTAAATCTATAATGTGGATGCCATTGCGTTCCATGAAAATGTACGGAGCCATTTTCGGATCCCATTTGCGGGTAAGGTGACCAAAGTGTACACCTGCATCCAATAAATCCTGATATGTTGTTCTTGCCATTGTTTGATCCTCCTGAGATTAACGTTTACTAAATTGAAATTTCTTCCGGGCTTTTTTGCGTCCTGGTTTCTTACGCTCAACCATACGGTTATCGCGGGTCATCAGTCCTTTAGCGCTCAAAGAAGCTTTTTTCTCTGGATCTAGTTCTACAATTGCTTTGGCAATAGCTAAACGAACGGCTTCTGCTTGTCCTTTTACACCACCACCGGCAACATTTACCGCTACATCAAATTTTCCGGCGCTGCCAGAAACTTCCATGCTTTGGGTTACAATGTATTGCAGAGGCAATGTTGGAAAGTACTCTTTGTAATCTTTACTGTTTACAGTAATGTTGCCGTTTCCCTCAGTTAAATAAATGCGGGCAACTGCGGTTTTTCTTCTTCCTGAAGTGTTTGTAGTTGACATTTCTTTTCTCCTTTAATTACGGTTTAACGACCTTGGGTGATTGGGCAGCATGCGGATGCTCGGAACCGGCATATACATACAGGTTTTTGTATAACGCTTTACCCAAACGGTTTTTAGGTAACATACCACGTACCGCTTTTTCAACTACACGGGTAGGATGTTTAGCCATTAACTCTTTTGGAGAAATGAATTTCTGACCGCCAGGGTAGCCGGTGTAAGAAACATATTGCTTTTCATCAAATTTGTTTCCGGTCAATTTTACTTTGTCTGCGTTAATTACGATTACATTATCGCCGCAGTCTACGTGTGGGGTGTACGATGGCTTGTTTTTTCCTCTAATCATCATGGCGATTTTAGAAGACAAGCGCCCCAAAATCTCGCCTTGTGCGTCAACAACTACCCATTCTTTGTTAACGGTTTTCTTGTTGGCAGAGACAGTCTTGAAACTTAACGTATTCACTTGCTTGAATTTAAATTATTTAACAATTTCTATTTACCCTAAAATTAGGGACTGCAAAGATAGCTGAAATAGTTTAATTGTCAAGCGGTTGAATAGAAATTAGTTTTGAGGAGCCGTTGGCCATTAGCTTTTGGCTGTTAGCTTTTGCTCTGTAGCCAAATAACTTTTCCAAAAGTTCTAAGACTTTTGGAAAGCTTAACGCTTATAAAAGACTGTACTTCTTAGAAAATCTTAGATCCACCACTTTTAGCTCGGAGTAGCCCCGTTTTCCGCTCATACTGCACAGGCCTTAGCCACCAGGCCGGTATTTGCTGCAACCGGGTTTAGGTACCTCGGTTTTACAGCATCGGTTAATATCCGGATGCTGCAAATTTCAATGTTTAACTTCAGGAGGCTCTAGCTATAAATTCATCTGCGTCCTTTTCTGCGGCATCTGCGCTTTAGTCAGATTTAAAGGTCGGTATATTTAATAGGACTACATTGTGCAAAGTTCTCATTGGCTTTCAAAGAAAATTTATAGTCTTTAACAAACAAGTTTAACAACCGATCAAATTCCTTTTCTTTTTCTGGCGCAATTTGGTCTTTAGGGAAATTATATAAAAAATAATCAATTTTACCGATAGGATTAAAATATATCCTGTTAAAACACCTTGTCGGTTTTTCCCATTTAAAGTCCTTTGATTTTAGAAAAGTTGCCAAGTCTTTTATGAGAGTTATATATGCTTTTTGAAGCTCAGCTTGTTCCTCAGGAGATTTGAAGACCGCCAATTCAGCATTTGAATGAACAGCACTTTTATACAAGC
>DASQIU010000192.1:0-12960 GCA_035631395.1 Daejeonella sp.
TGACCGGATTAGTAGATTATAAATCATTAAACGTTCCAGATCCTATCGCGGTAGCTGTAAACGCCGGTGGAGAAAGTTTGTATTGGTTAAGATTCCCTATTAAAATTGGTGCTATTGCCGGTTTAAGTTCAGTAATCCTGGTGATGTTATTGGGTCAGCCGCGTATTTTCTATGCCATGTCTAAAGACGGATTATTGCCTAAATTCTTCAGCCAAATCCATCCAAAATACAAAACTCCGCATATTACTACTATCATAACTGGTCTTGCTGCCATTCTGATTTCTGGCTTTGCCCCTATCAACTTACTGGGCGAATTGGTATCTATTGGTACATTACTGGCTTTCGTAATCGTTTGCGGAGGTATCCTGGTTTTAAGATATACCAACCCCCATATACCAAGACCATTTAAAACCCCATTATTCCCGGTTGTACCAATTTTGGGTATTTTGGTTTGCTTGTACTTAATGTACGGTTTGCCATGGCATACCTGGGAGCGTTTAATTATCTGGATGGCTCTGGGTGTTATTATTTACTTTGCTTATAGCAGACATCATAGCAAGGTTAGAAAAAGCCTGGAAAATCCACAAAATGTAGAAAACGTTCTGGACTAGTAAAACCCTCATTTTCTCTATAAAAGTAAAAGGCTGCACTTCAAAAAGGGCAGCCTTTTACTTTTTCAAAGAATCCGAAAATCTAGCGGCCAAGATCCGGAACAAAAAATCCGGTTAAAAAAATTTCAAATTATCCTAACAATTATATGTTATTTTAGAAGCATCTTTGCCTCAAAATGCAGCTTATGAACTCATACTTTAATTTCAACCAGATTCTTTCTGTTACCATGATCTTATTCGCCATCATTGATATTCTGGGCGCAATTCCGGTAGTTATATCACTGAGAAATAAAGCTGGGCACATTCAATCAGAAAAAGCGTCTGTAGTATCGCTTATTTTGATGATCCTATTTTTATTTGTGGGCGATGCCATATTAAATATCATCGGTCTGGATATCTCTTCTTTTGCTATTGCAGGCTCTTTCGTTATTTTCATCATCGCCATGGAAATGATCCTGGGAATAGATTTTTTCAAGGAAGAAGTACCTGAAAGCGTGTCCATTGTTCCCCTGGCATTTCCACTCATTGCCGGTTCTGGCACTTTAACCACCTTGCTTTCCCTGAAATCTGAATATGCCACTCAAAATATCATTGTGGCCATTTTCCTGAACATGATTTTTGTGTATTTCGTTTTGAAAAACACCGCCCGACTAGAGAAGTTATTCGGAAAATCTGGACTGAATGTTTTGCGTAAAGCATTCGGAATCATCCTATTGGCCATTGCCATTAAGCTGTTCAGAACCAATACCGGATTGTAAAACAACCCGGTATTTATATGGCATTGTAGATTTAGCTTTTGGTAAGCCGGGCCACAAACATGGTATCTGCTTTATGCTCATAACCCTTTATGATTTCGCTAGTTTCCAGTTTCAGACCATGTTCCTGAACCAAATAATTAACCACTTCTTCATTTTCCTGACTAAAAACTGAGCAGGTAATGTAAATAAGAGGCTTACCGGGTTTCAGATATTTCACTATTTGGTTGGCAATACTTTTTTGCAGATTCTGAAAAACCTGGATCTTAGATTCTTCAAACTGACAGATCATTTCAGGAGTGCGTCCCCAGGTACCCGATCCGCTGCATGGAGCATCCAAGATAATTCCATCAAATTGGTAATGGTGTAAAAACGGATCGGCGTTCTGAGTCAGATCCAATACTTTTTTCTGGTAAGTACGCAATCCAGCGCCAATAAAACGACTATCCAGGTTGTTTAAAACGCTTTCGCGGATGTCTGAAACCAGTAATTTAATAAATGGCTCCAGGCTATAAAGCAGCAGCGATTTACCTCCGGATGCCGCACAGGCATCCCACCAGTTCTCATATGGTTTAGGTTTAAAATACTGGCCGGTTTGTTGCGAAGAAAGATCCTGTACCTCAAAAGGGAAATGCTGAGCATCAAACACCTGATCCAGCTTGGTTCCATTAACCATAGCCAATGTTTGAGGCTCTATTTCCTGGAAAGGAATTTCAGCTTCATTCAGTCTTGCTTTAACTATTTTCTCCTTGTCGGGATGAATACGGATAAACAGATCGGGCTGAATAAAAAAAGAGCGCAAAAACTCTTCGGCATCCATGCCGTGTGATAGATGCTCACTGAAAGGAAAAACATCCGCCAAACGGAATCCTTCAGGCTCTAATAAGGCTATTTTATCCTGCAAAGGGATTTGCACCTTCGCATTCAAGTCGGGGCGAAAATGTTGCAAAAAATCATTTTCAGTAGTACTGCATAAAAACTGAGCGATAAATAAGCGTTCTGCAGCTGGTTTATCTTTCAGGGCCTGTCCCAAGCGAAAATAATTATACAAAAAGGCCGAGGCCCGACGCCGGTCGGTAGAACCCATTTGGCGGTTCTTTTTAAAAAATACCGGTAAAAATTTATTTAATGGGGTATTAGCCGGATAGGCCTCTAAAATATTTAAAAAGCTTCTCAGCTGTTGTTCTTCTCTCATTTAATTAACTGCAATTCAAATTCACGGTATTGTAACATCATCACTTCAGCGTTCAGGTAACCAGTTTTTTCATCCCGTATAAAACGGAACGAATGATGCAGTCCTTCGTAAGTTTCATCCGTTAAATGATTGGCATAAGCCATTCCATACCGGGCCAATAATTTGCCGAAATAATATCCGGCATCAAATCCTTTAAAAGCAAATTCAGACGGTTCAAGGCCATATTCCCGGCGATATTGGCTTACAAAATGCTTCACATTAGCAGCTTTATAATCTATAAAATACGATGAGGTAATGTGGGTGTTTAGCGCCTGCATTTTTGCAACATCTAAAAACTGTGCCTTTATCCAGTTAGGATGTCCAAATACCTCTATTTTATAATTTTCCTGACTCAGTTTATACAGCCTGTCAATTACAGGCAGTAAAAAACTGCGCTGGTCTGAAGCAATGATCACCAAATTAATCTTTGATGCCGATAACTGCTCCTCCAAATCAATAGCATTACTGCGTTCATTCAGGCTAATGGAATTATTAGAAAGCGCTTTCAGGTATTTCCGGAACGGGACGACAAACTTTTCCTCATCTGATCTTTTGGTGTTGATTAAAACCAGGTTGATCTTTTCAGGCTGATAATTCCGGCTGATAAAATCGGCTATTTTCCAGGCATGTTGATCGATGCTATTGTTTACTGTAACCAATTGCGGGTTTTTAAACTGCGAAGGCATGGCGGCAGCCAGCGGCGATACCTGCAATTTCTTACCTACACTGGCCAGTTCGGCAAACACCTTAATGGATTCCGGAAAAACCGGTCCCACAATCAAATCATTACTTAATACCGAATTAGCCCGGGCCAGATTAGCTACACGCACTTCCTGTTCCTGAGAATCAAAAACATGCAGCCTGAAATTAAAACCTTGCGCTGCTAATGAATCTAATGCCAATTTAAATCCCTGGTAATAATCGATTCCCAAATCGGCCCGACTAATTTCCTTATTATTTGCAGTTTCAGGTTGAATCTGATTCAGATAAAAAGGCAGTAACAGGGCAATGGAATGTACAGACTCTTTTGCAGGCACAGATTCTGGCTCAGCCGGTTTAACCTTTTCCGGAATTGTTTTAACCGGCACTGTTTTTTTAGAACAAGCAGCCAGAAAAAACAAGCCTACGAAAACGAAAAACCTACTCCCATTCAATAGTAGCCGGAGGTTTTGAGCTGATATCATACACCACCCTGTTAATTCCCTTTACGTTATTAATAATTTCATTAGAAATTTTAGCCAGCAGATCATAAGGTAAATGACTCCAATCGGCAGTCATTCCATCCACAGAACCTACGGCTCGCAAACAGATTACATGTTCATATGTACGCTCATCGCCCATTACCCCTACGGATTGTACGGGCAAAAAGATAGCTCCAGCCTGCCAAACTTTATCATACCAACCTGAGTTTTTCAGATTTTGGATGTAAATGGCATCGGCTTCTTGCAAAATAGCTACTTTTTCAGGAGTAATGTCATCCAGGATACGGATGGCTAAACCCGGCCCCGGAAAGGGATGACGGCCTAAAATAGCCGGATCAATTCCTAAGGATTTTCCTACCCGGCGAACCTCGTCTTTAAACAAGGTTTTTAAAGGCTCCACTACTTTCAACTTCATAAAATCAGGCAATCCGCCCACATTATGATGTGATTTGATAGTTGCCGAAGGACCTTTAACCGAAACAGACTCGATCACATCCGGGTAAATGGTGCCCTGGCCCAGCCATTTTACATTTTGTACTTCGTGAGCGGCATCATCAAATACTTCAATAAATACCCGGCCAATGGTTTTGCGCTTTTGCTCCGGATCACGGATGCCGGCCAACTGGCTCAGGAAACGATCTTTGGCATCTATTCCACGAACATTCAGCCCCATATGTTTATACGACTCTAAAACCTGTTCGTATTCATTCTTACGTAAAAGACCATTATCTACAAAAATGCAATGCAGATTAGGCCCAATGGCATGGTGCAACAAAACAGCTGCTACCGATGAATCTACCCCACCTGATAAGCCTAAAACTACTTTATCATCCCCTAATTGCTCTTTCAGAGCTGCGATAGTGGTTTCCACGAAAGCATCGGGAGTCCAGTTTTGCTGGCAACCGCAAATTTCTACCAGGAAGTTTTCCAAAAGCTGTTTTCCTTCAGTACTATGTGTTACCTCCGGATGAAACTGGATACCATAAGTATGGGTGTTTTTTACCTGATAAGCGGCCACTTTCACATTAGCCGTACTGGCAATGATCTCAAAATTTTCAGGAACCGAAGCGATGGTATCGGCATGCGACATCCATACCTGCGATTCCGGAGAAATATTTTTTAGTAAAAGATTAGCTGAGTTAACATAAGATAAATGAGCCCGGCCATATTCGCGGGTAGAAGAAGCTTTTACTTCTCCATTAGATTGATGAGCGATATACTGAGCGCCATAGCAAACTCCTAAAACAGGATAACGCTCTTGCAACATCTTAAAATCTACCTGCGGGGCATCTTCCTGACGCACTGAATAAGGGCTTCCGGAAAGGATAACTCCTTTTACATGTTGGTCAAATTCAGGAAGATGATGGAAAGGATGGATCTCACAGTAAACATTCAGTTCCCGTACACGGCGGGCAATCAATTGGGTGTATTGCGATCCGAAATCGAGGATAATAATTTTTTCAGGCATGGGCAAAGATAATAATTTTAGAGAGCTCCGGGGGCCTAATTTGAATCTGAATGGCGTGGTGAGGGAAAGCAATAAATATCCGCAACTAATTACTCTCTTCCCAACCATCCTTCCAAATAAATCCTGTAGTTTTGCCGCCCTACTTATGAGCCGCAAAAAATACACCTTCCTTATCCTGATCTTAGGAACCCTTTCAGCCATTGGCCCCTTTTCTATCGACATGTATTTACCGGGCTTTCCGGCCATGGCCCTGGATTTAAAAACCACTGTTTCTGAGGTTTCCCTCTCACTTTCCAGCTTTTTCATTGGCATTTCGGTGGGACAAATGTTATATGGCCCTTTACTGGATCGTTATGGACGCAAAAAACCCTTATACTTCGGTCTGGTTTTGTACATTCTGGCTTCTGTAGGCTGTGCTTTTGCCAACTCGGTAAATGCCCTGATTTATCTAAGATTTTTACAAGCTTTAGGCGGCTGTGTAGGCATGGTAGCTTCCAGGGCTATGGTCCGCGATTTGTTTCCGGTAAAAGAAAGTGCCCGGGTATTTTCACTGCTGATGCTGGTTATTGGAGTTTCGCCCATGCTGGCCCCTACTTTGGGCGGCTATATTACCGATCATCTGGGCTGGCCCTATATTTTCGCTATTTTAACAGTAATGGCCATACTCATTTTAACCGGCGTACATTTCATTTTACCCGAAAGCCGGCAACCCGATACTTCCATGTCGCTAAAACCGCGGGCTATTCTGAAAAACTTCCATGAAGTGATCATACAAAACCAGTTCTATACCTATACCCTAACGGGATCTATAGCCGCGGCGGGTTTATATGCTTATATTTCCGGATCACCTTATGTGTTTATGGAAATTTTTAAGGTGAATGCCCAACAATACGGTTGGATTTTTGCCAGTATCGCCATCGGAATTATTGGAGCCAGCCAGTTGAACAGCCTCTTATTACATAAAATGAAGAGCGAAAAGATCATTGTGATGGCTCTTGCCTGCCAATCGGCCACCGGAATTTTGCTATTACTCAGTACCGCGTTCGGCTTTGCTACTTTATGGAGCACCATCGCCCTGATTTTCCTGTTTTTATGCTGTCAGGGATTTACATTTCCAAACACTTCGGCTTTGGCCATGGCTCCGTTCAGTCAAAAAGCCGGCAGCGCTTCGGCCTTGATGGGCGCCATCCAGATGGGATTTGGGGCACTCACTTCCATGCTGGTAAGTGTATTCAGCAATCATACGGCCATCCCTATGGCCGCGGCAATGGCCGGCTGTTCTGTAACCAGTTTTTGTATTCTGATGCTTGGCAAACGGACTATCCGCTATAAAGCTCGTCTATCTGATGTAGAAGAAGAAAGCGCCGATCTGATCAGCAAATTTTAAGATCAATCCATCTTTAACCACATCTTCACAATTATTAAGTTTTCTCAAAACAATTTAATTTGTTTTAACCTTAAAGATTTAACTTAGGTCGGGTGGCCGAGTGGCCAGGCAAGAGTCCGCAAGACTTTCCACAGGTGGTTCGAATCCCCTTCCGACCTCTTCGGGCGAACACATGGGTTCGCCCCTACGATTTCAAATAATAAAACCCGAGGATAAACAAATAGATCAAGCCTAATAAAAATCCGCCTAAAACATCGGTAAACCAATGGGCGCCTAAATAAATTCTTGCCAGAGGCACGGCAAAGATCAGAAAAAGGCAAAAGGTAGAAACACCGAAGCGGAGCGCCTTGGGCAGATGCTTTAAATGCACCATCAACAGAGTCAAAAACCCAAAAAACACCACATAAAAAAGCGTATGACCGCTGGGAAAACTCTGGTGCCGGGCTTTTTCCACAATGCGCACCAAATTTTCTGTAGGGCGGGGTCGATTGACCAAAATTTTAATCACCGAACTCACAATTCCCGAACCTAAAGTAATCACCAGGAATAAAGCCTCACGCCGCAGCTTAAACAAAAAGAATATGGCAGCAACCAGGAGCACAATAATTAAAGAAGTTGGCATATAGCCAAACCAGCTGATTCCCTCCATTAAAGCATCTAAGGCATGATTATGATGCTCCTGTACCTCTTCAGAAAACTGACGGTCGATATTAGATAATGGGAAAAACAAGACCAGAGCCGTAAGTCCTACAAAGCCCAAACCCAGCAGAGAGATTATGCGGAATAAAATACGTTTTTGATAAGTATTCATATCCTATTAGATTAATAAAACGCGTCGGGGCGAATCTGGTTCGCCTTTTCTATAATGAATCTGGTCTATTCTGGGGCGAACACTCAGGTTCACCCTTACTGCTACTTGTTTATGGGCGAACACATAGGTTCGCCCCAACCGTCTGGTTCGCCTCAACCGCCTGGTTCGTCCAAGCCAAATTCGGCCCTACGATTTATATATCCATCGCAAAGCGCTGGGTAAAACAATTAATAACAAGGGTAGGGCCACCAAAAAGCCGCCGATAACGGCAATGGCCAAGGGTTGGTGCAGTTGTGCCCCGGCGCCAATGCCCAGAGCTAGCGGCATTAAAGCAATAATGGCTCCCAGGGCAGTCATTAATTTGGGCCTTAAACGAGTAGAAATAGCATAAACAATGGCCTGATCCACATCACTATTGTGCAGCGATTCCCTAAACTGTAAAAAAGTAAAAATGGCGTTCTCCCCTATAATTCCCACAATCATGATCAATCCGGTATAGCTTCCCACATTCAGTGGAGTATGGGTAACAAAAAGAGCCAGGTAGCTTCCGGAAATACCCGTTACAGCGATCAGCAGAATGAGAAAAGCTACTCGGAAATCTTTAAACAGAAACAAAATCACTCCAAAAACCAATAAACTGGAAGTAATCAAAATCATCAGCAACTCTTTAAAAGATTGTTGCTGGCTGGCATAGGCTCCGCCATATTGAATGTGATAACCTGCAGGTAATTTGATTTTAGACGATATTTCCTGCTGGACATCATGAATCACACTACCCAAATCCCGGTTTTCCAACCGGGCAGTCACAATTCCCATAGACTGAAGGTTTTCCCGCTCAATTTCGGCATCACCTTTTTGGATAGACACTTCGGCCAACTGGGTAATTGGTATCCGTTTACCCGAAGGAAGGAATATATTCAGTTGATTGATCTGTTCCAAGCCCACTTGCTGGCTGCCCGGATACACCATACGGATGGTAGAAAGCTGCTCTTTTTCCTGTAAAGTGCCCACCATATTTCCCTGAAGCGCTGTTTGTACCTGGAATTGCAGATCGGCCGGGCTTAATTTGTATTGCGCCAGTTTGGCAGCATCCGGATGGACAACCAGGGAAGGGCCGGCTATGACAATACCATCAAAAACATCGGCAGCGCCATTTACCTGATTCACCACCTCGGCCACCTGACGGGAAAGTTCCTGCAATTTGGGCACCTGATCGCCAAAAATTTTAATTTCAATGGGCTGCACAGAGCTCATCAGATCGCCCAGCATATCGCCAATTACCTGGCCAAAATCCACAACGAGAGCGGGTTGCGAGGCTTCTACTTTCTGCCGGATCTCATTGATCACCTCATCCGTACTACGACTCCGGTCTTTTTTTAACTGAATCAGGTAATCGCCTGTATTGGGTTCGGTAATAAAAAAGCCCATTTGGGTTCCGGTGCGCCGGGAATAAGCCTGCACCTCGGGTATCCGGACAATGATCTTTTCCACTTCTCGCAGCATCCGGTCTGTTTCCTGCAGGGAAGTTCCAGGTGGCGATTTATAATCCAGCACAATACTTCCCTCGTCCATTTCTGGCAAGAAACCGGTTTCCAACCGGGGCAGAATCAAAACAATGGATATCAGCAAAATCACTATCGTGATGACACTGATCCAGGGCCGATGTATAAAATAAGATACCCATTTGCGGGTGGGAACCACTTTATGCTTGGCGTTAAAACCTTTTTGATCGCGGCTAAGTATCAAATAAACAACCGGCAAACCTATCCAGGTAACAAAAAACGAACAACTTAGGGTGATGATCATCGTATCGGTCATCACCTTAAAATAAGCTCCGGCCACATCGCTCATCAAAATAAAAGGTACAAATATGACGATAGTACTTACCGAAGACCCGATCATGGCCGGTAGCAAATAATCAATGGCCTTTTTCAGAAGTTTGCGGGTAGGTTCTTCGGGATTTTCTTCGTGGGTGCGATGTATCTGTTCCACCACTACAATGGCATCGTCAATGATCAATCCTATGGCCGCGGCAATAGCGCCCAAAGTCATGATATTAAACGTATAACCCATGGCATAAAGCACAATCAGCGTTAAGCAAAGGGTTAACGGAATGGTGATCAGAATGGTAGCGCTGGCTTTTAAGGAACGTAAAAAAATGATAGCCACAATAATGGCCAGAGCCAAACCAATCCATAAACTATCGGTAACGCTTCTGACCGAATCATTCACAAAATCGGCCTGGACATAATAGGGTTTGATGCTTACACCGGGCGGCAAAAGCTGATGCAGCTCTTTAATTTTCTGATCCATGGCAGCCGAAAGATCGATCAGGTTGGCATTAGGCTGTTTAATAACCGCTATCAGAATGCCTTGTTTACCATTTGCATTGATCTTGGTGTATTCTACAGCCTCCTGGATCTGCACCTGGGCAATATCCTTTAGCCGCACCATCCGTTTTCCGTTATTGGAAACCAACAGGTTTTCCAGCTGATCTTTGGTCTTTAAAGAAACATCGGTTACACTCAGATACAAATACTTATAATCAGACACAAAACCATTGGATCGGATAAAATCAGTTGCAGCCAGCGTTTTACTCAGCATATCCGGCGTAACAGACAGGGCACTCATCTTCTCGCTGTTCAGTTCCAGCCAGTATTCCTTGGTTTTTCCTCCAATAATACGGATCTCAGAAACGCCATCTACTTGCGATAAAAAAGGCTTAATGGTATAAGTAGCCAGCAATTTAAGTTCAATGGGCGATTTGGTATGACTCTCCAAAGTATATCCGCTGACCGGCAAAATGGAGGGATTCATTTTCTCGATTGAGATATTGGTACCGGGCGGCAAAGAATTCCGGATCCGGTTGATCAGGCCTTCTATACGCTGCTGACTCAGATCAATATCGGCTTTCCAATCCATATAAGCCGATATTTCACAACTTCCCCGGCTGGTAATGCTACGAATCCGTTTCAGATCAGGTACCTGCTTGATGGCATTTTCCAACGGCCGGGTCACGGTGATCATCATACGATCTACCGGTTGCAGTTCCGTATCAGCAATGATTTTGATCTTGGGAAAAGTAATTTCGGGAAACAAAGAGGTTTTTAGCTGATTGTAGGAAAATATTCCACCCAAAAGAATCAGACATAAAACCAAGATCAGGGGATTCCGGTATTTGGTAAAAAACCCGGAATCATTATCCCCGTTTAACGGAGTCGAATTGGGAGCGTTTGACTTAATATTTTGTTCCATTTCCTAAAAACTCCTAATGCGCTTTCTCAATTTTAATCCGGGCGGTATCGGGCAAACCGTAATTTCCGGTTAATATTACCCGGTCTGAAGGCTGAAATGTAGGCGATAGAATTTCAATCCTACCCTTTAACTCCAGTCCTTTAGTGATTGGCACCTTTACGGCCATACTGTCATTCACTAATTTCATCACCCAAAACTCGTCCTGGGTTTCATTACTCAACACGGCCTCTTTAGGTAAAGATGGAGCACTTTGAAGCTCCTTTTTGATGATCCGGACTTTAGCAATCAGGTTTTCGGGTAGCGTTTGAGAACCATTTACCCGGATAATCAGTTGCTGGGTTTGTGAAGCCGAATCGACCGTAGGCATGGCCGAAGAAATGAGGCCCGATAATTTTTCTCCATCCGGAAGCAGAAGTTCTACCGAACTCCTGGGTTTTACCGATTGACGCAGTTCATAAGGCAGATTCAGCAGGAAAACCAAACTGCCGGCATTGCTGATCTGTGCCAGCGACTCCCCTTCCTGCACAAAATCGCCCTGCTGATGGAGAATATGACTGATATAACCATTAGCCGAAGCCCGAATTTGCGTTGTTCCCGAAAACTTAAAGCTCGGATCCAGCTCATTAATGGTATTTCCAATGGCCCGGGCTTCTTTAGTAAGCAGCGTAAATAAGATTTTCCCTTTCTGAACATGATCGCCCAACTGAACATTCACCGTTTGGAGATATCCGTTGGCGCTGGCTTTTACCAGGCTTTTTTGTAAAAAAGCCGAAGTAGCATTCAACTCTTCGTATTCCGTTAAAGGACCATAGCTGACATGAGTAACCGTAACCGGCGTTTGAGGCGAAGGACTGCTTTCTTCTGAAGGAGAAGAAGAGCCCCTGCAAGAAACGAATAAGGGCAGCAATAAAAGAAGATACTGATGTTTGATGTTCATATATACTTATTGGTTCCAGTAATTCAGCTGATTGATCAATTGCAAGCGGGTAATATTTGTTTGGCGCAATAAATTGCGGGCATTCATATAGTTGTTAATGGCCAGAATATAATCTACTATGCGGATATCGCCACTGGGCAATAACCGGGCATTTACCTTAATTAAACTTTCGGTATAGCGGATCTGTTCATTAAGCTGTTGAAACAACTCCTCGTTTTTCTGCAATTGCTGCTCTAACAGTTCTATCTGCTGATGATATTGATTGACAAAGAAATCCCGGTAGGAAACTCGGGTATTTTCAGCCAGATCAATTTTATGATATTGCAGCTTTCGCTGATGACCATCGTAAATAGGCACCGAAAGGGTAAAACCAATAGCCGTTCCGAAGTTTTTATAAGGCTGCTTGAAAC
The DNA here is from genome assembly GCA_035631395.1 of Daejeonella sp. Taxonomy (GTDB): domain Bacteria; phylum Bacteroidota; class Bacteroidia; order Sphingobacteriales; family Sphingobacteriaceae; genus Daejeonella. The sequence continues at coordinate 12,071 of DASQIU010000192.1, forward strand.
TGCTGTTGTATCCGGCGTCGGCATAGGCTCCCACTTTCGGGCGGTAATTGATGTCCACCAATTGCCGGTTATTTTGCAGGCGCAAACTATCCAGGCGATACTGCTTCAAAAAAATGCTTTCCTGGGGATATTTCTCCGCTTTCCGGGCAATCATCGGTTCGGCTAAATGGATCAGGGTAGTATCGTTAATTCCACTCAGATAATTTAAAATCGCCAGATTATTCAAAAAACTGATTCGGCTTTGTTTCATTTGCAGCTCCTGCTGTTGCAAACTGACCAAGAAAGTAAGGTAATCCGTTTGTTTGTATACGTTGCTACGGGTCAGCTTTTTTAGGATCAGCTCTTCGTTTTTAAACAGCTCGAACACTTCTTTATTAAAATCATATTGCTGTTGGGCGGCGTATACCGTAATGTATTGCTCGGTAATGGTTCTTTGTAAGGCGGCCGAGGATAGCACCAGAGAATTGCTTACCGAATCCCGGGTCAAGCCAATTTCATTTAACTGAGTATTCACCCTTTTTTTACCATTGATGGATTGATTGATCGTAGCCAGGGCACTAAACGTTTGGCCATTGGAAAGTGCTTCATCAAATCCAAAACCACGAATACTTGGCGAATAATTACCTGTAGAATTGAACCCCACCTGGGGGCCATAACCGGCACGCAAGCGCATACTATCCAATTTATTGGCAGCAACCTGATTTTTAAGATCCTTGATCAAGGGACTATTTTGCAGCGCCTGTCCCACAAAATGATCTAAACCCACCTGCTGAGCCCAACCGGGCAGACTCAGTACACATATTAATGCAAGGGCTATAATAGATTTTCTCACGTATTTATCGTTGTTCGTCCTTCGTCCTTCGTCTGCCGTCTAAACGAGAGACGGCAGA
>DASQIU010000193.1:0-34689 GCA_035631395.1 Daejeonella sp.
CGCCTTTTTCTACCTGCTGTACTACCTCCAACTTAAAGGCCAGGCTGTAATCACGCTGGCTGCGTCGATCGGGGTTCTTTGCTTGTTTTTTCATAATAAGTCAACTTAGGTGTCAACTTATTCCAGGACGAGACAATCAAACTAAAAAAGGCGACTTCTATTCGAAGTCGCCTTTTTTAGTTTTTAAAGTTGTTGTTTAGAAAGTAAAACGTACCGATAAACCTAATCCGCGGGCATCAAATCCAGTGCCTGGGGTAATTACCAAGGCTGGTTTCCAATCTAAAGCTAAATTGATAGGAGCCCCGTCAAATTTAAAATCCAAGCCAATTACGCCATCTACGCTGGCCAATAAATCACTGTCGTCTGTTCTTTTGTCTCTTCTGGAGCCCAGGGTAGCACCCCCACCATAATAATATCTTAAGCCCTCGGCATTATGAATGGGTTTGTGCACTTCATATAAACCGGTTAAGCGGAAATAAGAAAAATGTCCGGTAGACTGGAAATTCAAAATGAAATCCAGTGCATCCTCCCGATTTACAAAGGTTTTAAAGGTTACCCCGTTGGCCTCGCCAAATCGTCCGCCTATGGCATTCTTATAGGTGGTTTGAGCCTGAGTTTCAGTTTTGGCTAGCAAAATAAGTCCGGCAGTTAAACAAAGTAAAAATAGTTTTTTCATAACGTGGTTTTTAAAATTCTGTCTGATGTCAAATACGATGCCAGAGCATTTAAAGTTGTGTAAATCTTTGAAAAGATCAAATATTGGCTGCCAAAGCTAAGCTCAATTTTCTTACTGAAAAAACTTAGGGGGTTTTTCCTGAGCTTAAACTAACAATGAAGAATTTTAATGGAATCTAATTTTTTTGTGACAATAATGAAAAACTTATATATTTAGCCGCAACTTATTAATCAATCAACTAAACTAAATTTTTAATTTATGAGAAAACTTCTACAAAGTTTATTCTTGCTGTTATTTACGGTTTCCGTTTCGGTGGCCCAGGTGGCTCAAGAACGGACTGTGACAGGAACAGTAACGGCTAAAGAGGACGGATTGCCTCTGCCGGGAGTAAGTGTAAAGGTGAAGGGCACCCAAGTAGGTGCGGTTACAAATGCCGAAGGTAAATATTCGGTAAAAATGAATTCCGGAGCAAAAGAATTAGAATTCAGCTATATCGGATACTTAGCTCAAACGCGACCAATAGGCTCATCAAACATTCTTAATGTTGCATTAATCGTAGATGCACGTTTGCTTAATGAGGTTGTGGTTACAGCCGGCGGTATTCAAAGACAAGCCAAAGAACTGGGTTATGCTAATGAAACCGTTAAGGGCGATAAACTTAACCAGGCAAAAGTTACTAACGTTGTTTCGGGATTAGCTGGTAAGGTGTCAGGTTTGCAGATTAATACTATTAATAATGGTGTTGATCCAAGTATCCGGGTGATATTAAGAGGTAACCGGTCTATATTGGGAAATAACGAAGCATTAATAGTTATGGATGGGGTTCCCGTTCCATCATCTGTCTTATCGTCTTTAAATCCTGACGATGTGGATAATGTTTCTATATTAAAAGGAGCCAATGCTGCAGCATTGTATGGATCCTCTGCATCAAATGGAGCGATGCTAATTACGACCAAAAAAGCTAAAGCGGGACAAGCTAAAGTTACCGTTGGGAATTCCAGCCAATTTGAGCAATTAGCTTTCCTGCCTCAATTTCAAGGCAGATTTGGTAGTGGGTCGGCAAGTGGTACGCCAGGTACTTATGACCCAATCGAAAACCAACAGTATGGCCCAGCTTATAATGGACAATTGGTTGAAGTGGGTGAAAGATTGGAAGATGGATCGATCCAGAAAATTACTTATGATAACCGGGTAGATGAAAAGAAGAAATTTTTTGAATTAGGCCATAATATTCAAACTAATGTTTCAATCTCATCAGGAACAGAAAATAGCAGTATTTACTTTTCTGCATTAAATGTTAAAGTTGCCGGGATCACTCCAAAAGATCGTTATGATAGAAATGCATTCCGGTTAAATGCTTCTAAAACAATGGGTAAGCTAACAGCAGGATTTAATTCCAGTTATACTCAAAATAGAAGAGATTTAACTACTGCGGGTGTTTATTGGACCGTATTTAACACGCCAACCTATATACCTATTACCCAATATAAAGATTGGAAAAACGATAAATTTGCCAACCCCAATGGGTATTTTAATGGATATTATGCGAATCCTTATTTCGAACTTGATAATAACAGAGAAGCAGGAAGAAGTGATCTTTTAAATGGTAACATTGATCTTAATTTAAAGGCACTACCTTGGTTAAGTTTTGATTACAGGCTTGGTATTAACACTTCAAATTCTTCAACCAAAGTATATAGGGATAAATTTAGCTATACTCCTTTTACTATTGCTAATACAGAGGGGAGTAAATCTAATATTTCTGGAAATGTTAGAGATGACAATGCTTTTTCAACCCGCATTAATTCAGACTTCTTTATTAACCTGAAGAAAAACTTCAATTCTTTTAGCACTAAAATGATATTGGGTAATAACATCAATCAGGGTACATCTAAAAGTCAATGGGTTTCAGCAAGCGCTCTTTATATTCCCGGTTTGTTTAATGTTAAAAACAGGGTAGGTGAATTAGGTGGTGATGAAGGAAATTTTAGATCAAGATCTTATGCCGTTTTTGGTGATTTAACCATCGGATATAAAGATTATTTATTCTTACATGCTACTGGCCGGAATGACTGGGTTTCCATATTAAATTCAGATAACAGATCTTTCTTCTATCCAAGTGCAGATATTTCCTTTATACCAACCGAAGCAATTAAGGCGTTACAAGGCAGCGATATTTTAAGTCATGCAAAAGTAAGAGCAGGCTATTCTAAAGTAGGTCAGGTTAACTTAGGTGGATCTTTTGGTAGTGGTATTACTTCAGTTAGTGAATTTGGAGCATATAAATTAGATCCAATCTTTGCTACAAGTGCTGGCTTCCCTTACGGCTCTTTAACTTCATTGACTAATGGAAGCACTTTGGTAAGCCCAAATTTAACTCCAGAATTTACTAAATCAATTGAAGCAGGTATTGAATTAGGCTTTTTGAATAATGCCATCGTTTTAGAGGCAAGTTACTATACTCAGAAGTCTGAAAACCAAACCTTAACTGGTCAGATCTCTTATGCATCTGGATTTTCAAGATATTTATTAAATGCAGGTGAATTATCAAACAGAGGATTGGAACTTGATTTAAAGTTAGCGCCATTCTCAAAAACCAAAGTTCGTTGGGATATTGGATTTAACTACAATTACAGAGATAATAAGGTCGTTTCTTTAAATGATGGATTACCTGAAATTGCATTAACTACTGGTGGAAATACTCAGGTATATGCCGTAGTAGGAAAGCCTTTCCCAGTTTTGAAAGGTACTGCATACTTGCGTGATTCTGAAGGAAGAATTATTGTGAATTCATCTGGTATGCCATCTAAGGATCCAGATTTAAAGGAGTTTGGCAATACCAATCCTAAGCATCTTTTTGGAATGAACACCACTCTTCGTTATTCAGGATTTACTTTAGGAGGCGTATTGGAATATCGTACAGGTTATTATATATATAATTCTATCGGCGCCGACTTGGATTTTACCGGAGGAGGTACCAGAAGTACAACTTATAACCGGGAACCCTTTATTATGCCTAATTCATCTATAAAAGATGCTTCCGGAAACTATGTAGCAAATACAACGGTTAAAACTCCGGGTGGAGCAGAATTTTGGGCTAACTCAGCAGCAAACCGTGGTATAGGTGAAAATTACGTTACATCGGGCAAGTATTTTAAAATCAGAGAAGTTACCTTGTCATATAATTTGCCAGCCAAATTATTAACTAAAACAGGAGCGATAAAAGGAGCAACTATAGGTTTGTCTGCCAGAAATCTGTTCACTGTATTGCCTAAAGAAAACATCTATACAGATCCGGAATATAGCTTTACATCAGGAAATGGGGTAGGTATTAACACCTATAACCAAACCCCTCCGACAAGAATTTATGGGGCGAACATTTCATTAACCTTTTAGTAATTACACATGAAGAAAATATTTAACTTTTTTGGAATAATAGCGGGCATTTTGCTTTTAGCAAGTTGTCAAAAAGATTATTTGGATATCAATGGTAATCCAAATAATACTTTATCTGCTACCCCTCAGGCTGTATTGCCAGGGGCTTTAAATACGGCCGCAACTTTATACAGCCGCGATTATAATGCATACGGAGGCTGGACTGGCGGATACTGGGGAAAAACAGGTACAGTAAATGGTTATGATGCAGAAAGAACATATTCTTATACTTCGAATTCATACCAAGGTTTATGGAATGATACTTACCGTAACCTGGTAGATTTTCAGTATATTGATAAAAAAGCAACTGAAGGATCTTTGCCTTATCATGCCGCCATTGCGAAAATAATGAAGGTCTTTATGTTTCAGCAGTTAGTGGATCAGTACGGAAATATTCCGTACTCCAAAGCATTAATGGGTAGAGAAAATGTAAAGCCTGAATATGATAAGGCAGAAGATATTTACAAAGACTTTATTGTTCAATTAAATGCTGCTATTGCTTCAATAGATGCAGGTAATGCGAATACACCTCCTGTTGTTGCAACAGACGATATTGTCTTTAAAGGTTCAATGGCTAAATGGAAACAATTTGCCAATACTTTAAAGCTTCGGGCTTTATTAAGACAATCGCAAGTTCCTGCTCTGCAAGCGTATGTAACAGCAGAGTTTGCAAAGCTTCCAACAGCCGCAAGCGCTTATATTACAGCCGATGTGGAGAGTAACCCAGGTTATTTGAAAACATCAGGAAAACTGAATCCTTATTGGGAAAGCTATAACCAATCAGCAACAAACGTAATTACCAGTAACTCTAAGTATGTGAGAAGTACTACTTTTGCAATTAATCAATATGTGCAGGCTAATAATGATAAACGTGTTTCTCGTCAGTATACAACTGTTGGTGGAGCATATGTTGGAGTTGTATTAGGAGAAAAGGCCCCCTTGGCAGATACTAAGTTATCTAATTATGGTCCCGGCATTTTTAAAGCTTATGACATGCCTGCTATCTTTATGTTAGCTGCAGAGAGCTCTTTTTTACAAGCGGAAGCTAAAGCGCGTGGATTATTGGCTGGTGGCAATGGTTCGGCAGAATACGTGGATGGTATTCAAAAATCCTTCATGTATTTGTATAAAGGAGGATCTACTACCACTTTACCTAGTGCACAGGCAATAACAGATGCTGATGCATATTTGGCAGCTAACGTAGGTAATCCGCTAATTGATTTTGCAGCATCAACCAATAAGCAAGAAACCATTGTTTACCAAAAATGGTTGGCCATGAACTCTATTACCAACATTGAAGGATGGAATGAATATAGACGTACCGGTTTCCCTAAAAATTTACCGGCTTCATTAGAATCTAATTCTACAAGAGCTGATAAATTGCCTGTTCGTTTATTATATCCGACATCAGAAGCAAGTTCCAATCCTGAAAACTTAAAAGCTCAAGGAGATATAAATCAATTTACAAGCAAAATATTCTGGCAAACCAAATAGAATTGAGCTAAAGTAATAATAGAAGAGCCTGTCAATTTTTTGACAGGCTCTTTTTGTTGAAAGCAAAAAATGAAAACATGTTGACTTTTTATTGTTAAGCAAAAAAAATATTTGTCCAAAGATTAATGAATCCTTCCATGCTAGGACTTGGGGATGATTTTGTGCTACTGGTAATTTTAATTAAATTGGGCTAATGCTTCCTTATAAACCTAAACCTTTTGATATGATGCCAATAACCCGTGTTTTTGACCTTTTAGCTTATTCGAAAGAAAATTTTGTTAAAAATGATATCGTAGCCGGAAAGCATGACGGAGAATGGAAACGATATTCCTCCGGCGATTTTTTTCAGCAGGTGGATGCCTTAAGCAATGGATTGATAAAGTTGGGCATACAAAAGGGCGATAAAGTGGCCATTATGTCGGCCAATTGCCCGGAATGGAATATATGCGATTTTGGAATTATTCAAATTGGCGCTGTACAGGTGCCTATGTATCCTACATTGGCCGAACACGATATTCGCTTTATTCTTAAAGACGCGGGAGTGAAGCTCATTTTTGTTTCTGATGAATTGCTGGCCGAAAAAATCAAAAAAATAAAGGCAGAGTTAGAAATAGATTTGAAGATATACAGCTTTGATGTAGTTTTTGCGGTTCCAAGCTGGCAAGAGGTATTGGGTTTAGGTTCACAAAACAGCCAAGTAGATTTAAATCCCTATCGGGATGCGGTAAAACCGGATGATTTATTGACCCTAATTTATACGTCGGGTACTACCGGTACACCTAAAGGGGTTATGTTAACCCATGATAATCTGGTAAGCAATGTAATGGCCTCGCATGTAATGTATCCTTCCGGGTTTCAGAAGGCCTTAAGTTTTTTGCCCATATCGCATATTTTTGAACGTATGGTTATCTATATGTATTTCTATTTGGGCGTATCCATTTATTATGCCCAGAGTTTGGATACTATTGTGGCCGATATTAATGATATAAAACCAGATGGCTTTACCACAGTTCCTCGCTTGCTGGAAAAAGTGTATGATAAAATTGTAGCTAAAGGGACGGAATTAAAAGGTATTAAGCGAAAGCTGTTTTTCTGGGCTCTGAATTTGGGTTTGAATTATGAGCTGAACGGTAAAAACGGGTGGATATATCAGATAAAGCTGTTTATTGCCAATAAGCTGATATTTAATAAATGGCGACAGGCTTTAGGAGGTCATATTAAGGCCCTGGTTTCTGGTGGAGCAGCTTTGCAGCCACGTTTGGCAAGAGTGTTTTGGGCTGCCCAGATTCCGGTACTGGAAGGTTATGGTTTAACAGAAACCTCGCCGGTTATTACCGTAAATGGCTTGAAAAAAGGTGAAGCCATGTTTACTACGGTAGGTAGGCCTATTGCCCAGGTAGAAGTGAAAATTGCGGAAGACGGGGAGATTTTATGTAAAGGCCCTAATGTGATGAAAGGCTATTACAAACGCCCCGATTTAACCGCTCAGGTGATTGATGAAGATGGGTTTTTCCATACCGGTGATATTGGCGAATTGGTAGATGGCAAGTTTTTGCGGATAACTGACCGTAAAAAAGAGATCTTTAAAACCGCCGGCGGTAAATACATTGCCCCGCAAATGCTGGAAAATAAATACCGGGAGTCGCCATTGATTGAGCAGATTATGGTTATTGGCGAAAACCGCCGGTTTCCCTCTGCGCTTATCGTGCCCTCATTTCCAACTCTTAAAGAGTGGTGTAACAATATGGATATTCCTTACACTTCCAATGTTGAGATGATAAAAAATCCGAAGGTAATTGATAAATTCGGCCAGGAGATAGAGCGTTTTAATCAGGAGTTTGGGCATTGGGAGCAGGTGAAAAGAATTGAGTTATTGCCCAAAGAGTGGAGTATTGAAGGGGGAGAACTGACCCCGAAATTGAGTTTAAGGCGTAAGGTTGTCTTAGAGAAATATTCAGAAATTATAGAAAAAATATATAGAAACGCCGAACATGTTGAAATACCGTCTTAATGTCTTCACCTTCCTTTTAGCAACCAGCTTTTTAATTTCTTCCTGCGTAAGCGGGCAATTAGGTCAGGATAATAGTAAAGAATTTCGTAACGGAATGGTCGTTACAGCCCATCCGGTAGCTACCGAGGTGGGATTAAAAATCCTTAAAAAAGGCGGCAATGCGGTTGATGCCGCTGTAGCTGTTCAGTTTGCCCTGGCCGTAGTTTATCCCAATGCCGGCAATATTGGCGGTGGCGGTTTTCTGGTTTATCGATCTGCCAAAGGCGAGGTAAATACATTGGATTTTAGAGAAAAAGCTCCTTCTGGCGCCAGCCGAGATATGTATTTGGATGCTCAGGGAAATGCAATTGCCGAAAAAAGCCAGTTTGGACCTTTGGCCGCTGGTGTGCCCGGTAGTGTAGATGGAATGGTGCAGGCTCACCAGAAATATGGGAAGTTAAGCTGGACTGAACTGCTCGAGCCGGCTATCAGGCTGGCCCATAACGGATTTGCCGTTACCGAGAAGCAGGCCGAAGAGCTGAACCATCAAGCTGAAGATTTTAAGAAATATAATCCTGGTAAGAATTACTTTTTAAAAGACCTTTGGCTGGCTGGTGATAAATTAGTTCAGAAAGATTTAGCCAATACTTTGGTTAAGATCCGTGATAAAGGCCGTGAAGGTTTTTATGACGGACCGGTTGCCGATTCTATTGTGGCCGAAATGCAAAACTCCGGCGGATTAATCACTAAAGAGGACCTGAAAAACTATCATTCGGTTTGGCGTAAACCTGTTATTGGCGATTACAAAGGATATAAGATTATTACCATGGCGCCACCTTCCAGCGGAGGTATCGCCTTGGTGCAACTGTTGAAATCAGTGGAGCCTTATCCGGTAAAGCGTTGGGGCTTTAATTCTGATTCTACCGTTCAGCTGATGGTGGAGGCAGAGCGTAGGGTGTATGCCGACCGGGCTACTCATTTAGGTGATCCGGATTTTTACAAGGTTCCGCAGGAACAATTAATAAGTTCTGGATATACGCTTTCGCGGATGAAGGATTTCAATTGGGCGGCGGCCACTTCAAGTCAAGAGGTAAAAGCTGGTGAGATAGGAGCTAAAGAAACCGAAGAAACTACCCATTTTTCCATTGTAGATCGTTATGGTAATGCTGTTTCTTTAACCACTACCTTAAATGGTTCTTACGGTTCAAAAGTGGTAGTAAAAGGCGCCGGTTTTTTGCTTAATAATGAAATGGACGATTTTTCGGTTAAACCCGGAAGTCCTAATATGTACGGTTTAGTTGGAGGCGAGGCCAATGCCATTGCTCCCGGGAAACGTATGCTCAGTTCCATGACCCCAACCATTGTAGAAAAAGATGGGTCTTTGTATATGGTGGTGGGCACTCCGGGAGGATCGACCATTATTACCTCCGTTTTTCAGACTATTCTAAACGTTATAGAATTTGATAAAACCATGCAGTCGGCTGTGAATGCCAAGCGTTTTCATCATCAATGGCTGCCCGATGAGGTTTTTATCGAAAAAGGCGCTCTAGACAGCTTAACCAGAGTTAAGCTGGAACAGAAAGGATATAAAATTACCGAGCGAAGCCCTATTGGCCGTGTAGATGCTATTCTGAAAACCCGTTGGGGTTATTATCAGGGTGGCGCCGATCCTCGTGGCGATGATACTAAGTTGGGTTGGTAGTCAGTAGGGGCGACGTTGGGGCGATCCTGTGTGGTCGCCCTGGTAAATAACTGTTGGGGCGATCCCATGTGATCGCCCTGTTAAATATTCTAAACTTTTCAATCTCTAAAAAGTTAAAATCAAAAGAGCAGGTTCCATTTGACAGCAAGGACGCAGGAATCTATAGAGGATTTTGGCTATGAGATTGAGTGTAACAGACCCTTCTACCGGATATCTCCATCACTTAGAGGCAACGCCCGAAAAGCGTCACGGAGAGCAAGGTTACCGAATCATTTATGAGAATGGCTCCAATTTTTTTATTGCCAATAAATATGGCAGTTGGAGAATTATGGACGATCATCATGTTGATTCCATATTTCTTGAAAATATCGGACTGGCTATAGAGCACTGGGGGCCCGGTTAAAATCATATTTTTCTTTTTAGTTCTTCCCGCCTTTAGACTTTATTGAATCTTTTTAAAGTCAGTATTTATGCTTGCATAGTAATTTTTTCTTTTCTATATTTGCTATGCTTGCATAATACTTTAAATGAAGCCCAAAGAAACAGTAGATTATTTTTTAAAGGTTGTATGGCAAAGTGTGGCCAATAAGTATAACCAGATTGCGTCAGGCCATGGATTGACCCAGGCAGTGGGTTATATGTTGATCAATATACAGGAGGAAGGGACAGCCGTTTGGCAGCTTGCTGAATTGTCAGGGGTAAAATCTACCAGTCTTTCCAGGACACTGAAAAATATGGAGCGTTTAAAGTTGATCTATCGTCAATCCGATCCGGCAGATAAACGTTCAGTTAAAATTTTCCTTACTGATTTTGGGAAGCAGAAAAAACAGGAGGCTAAGGATGTGGTGCGCAAATTTAATGAGTATCTGAATACGCATTTAAGCGAAGAAGAGCGTTTGCAGTTAACCACCAGTTTGAATAAGATCAATCAGTTAACTCAGGATTATAAGCCGGAGTAGAACGTGTTTTTAGATAGATAGTCATAAAGAATAAAATGAAACGAACAATTAGAAAAGTAGCAGTACTTGGTTCAGGGATTATGGGATCCAGGATTGCCTGCCACTTTGCCAATATTGGCGTTGAAGTGCTGCTGTTGGATATCATGCCCAAAGAGTTAAGCGCTGATGAGTTAGGTCGGGGAAAGGCGGTTCGCAACCGAATTGTGAATACTGCATTAGAAACGGCGGTAAAAACCAATCCTTCGCCTATTTATTCTAAGAAAGTTCTTACCAGGATCCATACCGGAAATTTTGAGGATAATATGAAAGATATTTCCTCCTGCGATTGGATCATTGAAGTGGTGGTTGAAAACCTGGATATTAAAAAGAAGCTTTATGAGCAGGTGGAGAAATTCCGCAAGGCCGGTACATTAATTACATCTAATACATCAGGTATTCCTATTCATTTATTATCCGAAGGAAGAACTGAAGATTTCAAGGAAAATTTTTGCGGTACCCATTTTTTTAACCCGCCGCGGTATTTGCGTTTATTGGAAATTATTCCGGGGCCGCACACCAAACCAGAGGTTATTGATTTCTTGATGCATTATGGGGATAAATTTCTGGGTAAAACCACGGTGCTGTGTAAAGATACCCCCGCGTTTATTGCCAACCGGGTGGGCGTTTATTCCATCATGGCCTTATTGCATCTGGTAGAAAAAATGGATTTATCGGTAGAAGAGGTCGATAAATATACGGGGCCGGCTTTGGGGCGTCCCAAGTCGGCCACTTTCCGCACTACCGATGTGGTAGGTTTGGATACCATGATCAATGTGGCCAACGGTTTGTATCAGAATCTGCCTAACGATAAATCCCGCGAGCTGTTTCGTCTGCCGGCTTATGTGCAAAAAATGCAGGAAAATAAATGGCTGGGAGATAAAACCGGACAAGGATTTTATAAAAAGACAAAAGACGCGGAAGGTAAAACCGAGATATTATCCCTTGATCTTAAAACTTTCGAATATAAGCCTCAGCAAAAAATAAAATCAGCAACCCTGGAAGCCGCCAAATCGGTTGAAAATCTCAGAGACCGAATGAAGGTTTTGCTACAGGGAACAGATCGGGCCGGAGAATTTTACAGAACCTCTTTTTTCGGTTTGTTTGAATATGTTTCAGATCGTATTCCGGAAATTTCGGATGAATTATATCGTATTGATGATGCCATGCGTGCCGGATTTGGCTGGGAGCTTGGACCTTTTGAGGTTTGGGATGCTCTTGGAGTAAAACAGGCACTGGGTGGAATGCAGAAATATGGCCATCAGGCAGCCCCTTGGGTACAGCAAATGCTGGATGCCGGTTGCGACTCCTTTTATAAGGTCGAAAACGGCATTAAGAAATATTACGACATCTCTACAAAAACCTATAAACCTGTTCCTGGAGCAGATACATTTATTGTTTTAGATACTATACACCCTACAAAAACCATTTGGAAAAACAGCGGAACTACCATTACCGATTTGGGTAATGGTATTTTGAACCTGGAATTTCATACTAAGATGAATACCATTGGGGGCGAGGTGATTCAGGGAATTAATAAGGCCATTGATTTGGCCGAAGCAGATTTTCGGGGTTTGGTTATTGGAAATGATGGTGCTAACTTTTCGGCTGGCGCCAATATCGGGATGATTTTTATGGCGGCTGTAGAGCAGGATTGGGATGAAATCAACATGGCCATCAAAATGTTCCAGAATACCATGATGCGTGTGCGTTATTCCTCCATTCCGGTGGTGGTAGCGGCGCATAACCTTGCTTTAGGTGGCGGTTGTGAATTATCTATGCATGCTGATTATGTGCAAACCAATGCCGAAACGTATATGGGGTTGGTAGAATTTGGCGTAGGATTAATTCCCGGAGGTGGCGGCTCCAAAGAATTTACCTTACGGGTGTCAGACGATTTCAAGGATGGGCAGATTGAGCAAAATGCTTTGAAAGATCGTTTCCTGACCATTGCCATGGCTAAAGTTTCTACTTCGGGCCAGGAAGCTTATGAGTTAGGTTATTTGCAGGCAGGGAAATATGGCATTACCATGAACCGGAGCCGTTTAATTTCTGATGCTAAAGAAAAAGCTATTGAATTGGCCGAGGCCGGTTATACCAAGCCGGTACAGCGTACCGATATCCGCGTTTTAGGCAAACATGGTTTAGGTATTGTATATGCCGGCGCAAATTCCATGTATTCTGGAAATTATATTTCAGAACATGATAAAAAGATCTCAGAAAAACTGGGATATGTAATGTGCGGCGGAGATCTTTCTGCACCTACCCTGGTTTCAGAGCAATATCTTTTGGATCTGGAACGGGAAGCATTTTTATCGCTTTGCGGAGAGAAAAAGACCCTGGAGCGGATTCAAAGTATTTTAACAAAGGGAAAAACGTTGAGAAATTAGAGAATTTTCATATCCTGCCCAAAATTTAAAGCAACCATGAAAGAAGCATATATCATAGCAGCATATCGCAGCGCTGTAGGGAAAGCCCCCCGGGGAGTGTTCCGTTTTACGCGGGCGGATGATCTGGCTGCCGATGTAATTAAACATTTGATAGCGCAAGTTCCTAATCTGGAAAAAGAGCAGATAGACGATGTGATTGTGGGTAATGCCACGCCCGAAGGAGAACAAGGCTTAAACATAGCCCGCATGATTTCCTTAATGGGTCTGGATACCGATAAGGTTCCGGGGGTTACCATGAACCGCTATTGCGCTTCCGGCCTGGAAACCATCGCCACGGCGGTTGCCAAAATCCGCACGGGAATGGCTAATTGCATTATTGCCGGTGGGGTAGAAGTGATGTCGGGAATGCCTTTTGGCGGTTGGAAAATAGTTCCAAATCCGGATGTGGCTAAAAAGCACCCGGATTGGTACTGGGGCATGGGCTTAACAGCCGAAGCGGTGGCCAAAGAATACCAGGTGAGCCGGGAAGACCAGGATGAGTTTGCTTATCAATCGCATCAAAAAGCGGTTGCGGCCATTAATAACGGACATTTAAAAGATGGGATAGTACCCATAACCGTTAAAGAAACTTACCTGGATGAAAATCTGAAAAAGAAAGCCAGGGAATATATTGTAGATACCGATGAAGGTCCGCGGGCAGATACTTCGCTGGAAAAACTGGCTAAATTGAAGCCGGTTTTTGCTGCCAATGGTTGCATTACAGCCGGTAACTCCTCACAAACTTCAGATGGGGCCGCTTTTGTGCTGGTAGTTTCTGAGGATATGCTGAAACAGTTAAATGTTCAGCCTATTGCCCGTCTGGTTAGTTACGGGGTAGCCGGGGTTCCGCCGCGGATCATGGGAATTGGCCCGATTGAAGCTGTTCCCTTGGCTTTGAATAGGGCCGGAATGAAAAAGGAAGACTTGCAATTGATTGAATTGAATGAAGCTTTTGCTTCTCAATCTTTAGCGGTAATCAGAACCCTGGGTTTGAATCCGGATATTGTAAATGTAAATGGCGGTGCCATAGCTTTAGGTCATCCTTTGGGCTGTACCGGGGCCAAGTTGTCGGTTCAGTTATTTAATGAATTGAAACGCCGGAACCAAAAATATGGCATGGTAACCATGTGTGTGGGCACCGGACAAGGAGCTGCCGGAATATTTGAAATGCTTTAAGATTCTGATGCCTAAAACTTTAATCCTACTTAATTATCCCAATAAGAAATGGAAACATTAAAAAAACATTCAATTAAAGGCGGAGAGTTCATTATTCGTGAAACTGCTTGTGAGGATATTTTTATTCCCGAAGAGTTTGATGAGGAGCAGTTGATGATTCAAAAAACCTGCGAAGATTTTCTGGAAGCTGACGTTTATCCCAATTTGGACCGCATTGATCAACAGGAAGAAGGTTTAATGCCTTCTTTATTGGATAAAGCCGGAGAACTGGGACTCCTGGCGGTTTCTATCCCGGAAGAATATGGCGGTTTTGGCAAAAACTTTAACACTTCCATGCTGGTGGCCGATTCAGTAGGCCCGGGTTGTTCTTTCGCGGTAGCGCTTTCGGCCCATACCGGCATTGGCACTTTGCCTATTCTGTATTATGGAAATAAGGCGCAAAAAGATAAATATATACCCAAACTGGCTAGCGGCGAGTGGAAGGCTTCTTATTGTTTAACCGAACCTAATTCCGGTTCTGATGCTAATTCTGGCCGTACCAGTGCTAAATTGAATGCTCAGGGTACACATTATCTTCTGAACGGACAGAAAATGTGGATCACTAATGGTGGTTTTGCCGATATCTTTATTGTTTTTGCCAAAATTGATGATGATAAAAACCTGTCGGCATTTATTGTAGAGAAAAGTTTTGGCGGGATCAGCATGAACCCCGAAGAGCATAAAATGGGCATCAAAGGTTCTTCTACCCGACAGGTGTTTTTTAATGATTGCCCGGTGCCGGTAGAAAACCTGCTTTCGGAGCGGGAAAATGGTTTTAAAATAGCCGTTAACATTCTGAATATTGGCCGGATCAAATTAGGGGCCGCGGCCATTGGTTCTTCCAGAAGAGTGTTGAGCCAGGCCATTAATTATGCCAATGAGCGGGTGCAGTTTGGCTTATTGATCTCTAAATTCGGGGCTATCCGTTATAAACTGGCCGAAATGGCCACCCGGAATTTTGCTTTGGAAAGCGCTGTTTACCGGGCGGGTCAGAATATTGACGATGCTTATGAAGCTTTAGTGGCCGGAGGAATGGATCCGGCGAAAGCCAAATTGAAATCAACCGAACAATTTGCTGTTGAGTGTGCCATCTTGAAGGTTTGGGCTTCTGAAATGCTGGATTATATTGTGGATGAAGGGGTGCAGGTTTATGGTGGCATGGGTTATTCGGCTGAGGCTCCTATGGAGCGTGCTTATCGCGATAGCCGCATCAACCGAATATTTGAAGGCACCAATGAAATTAACCGCATGCTGATTGTAGATATGCTGTTAAAGCGGGCCATGAAAGGGGATCTGGATTTGATGACTCCGGCTCAGGCGGTAGCTGCCGAATTGATGTCTATCCCCGATTTTGCTGAGGAAGACGACAGTTTGTTTGCCGCCGAGAAGAAAATTCTTCAAAATTTAAAGAAAACAGGCCTGATGGTTGCCGGAGCTGCGGTTCAGAAATTGATGATGAGCCTGGCTAAAGAGCAGGAGGTTTTAATGAATATTGCCGATATCATCGGTTATGTGTATGTAGCCGAATCGACTATGTTGCGGGTAGAAAAACTGGTAAAGTTGCGTGGCGAAGAAGTCTGCAAAGGCCAGATGGATATGATGCGCATTTATTTATACGAAACCATCGACAAGGTATATCTGGCCGCCAAAGAAGCTTTATATTCATTTGCCGAAGGCGATGAACAGAAAATGATGCTGGTTGGTTTAAGGCGTTTTACCAAAGCAGAGCCTTTTAACATTAAAGATGCCCGCCAGAGAGTAGCCAAACAACTGATTGAGGCTAATAAATATTGTTTTTAGTTTTAGTTAATTAAGTGCAGAAATGGCGGAAGTTGTGCAAGCAGCTTCCGCTTCTGTTTTTTATGGAATTGCAGCGGATACTGGCAATCTCATTATTTAAGGATTGGGTTAAAGCTCTATTGCAATATTTTTTATATCCCGGAGGGATACAAGGTCTTTAGAAAATAAACACATATGAAATCTACGACCCCGAAGGGGTCGGACAATACACGTATCTAATAGCTATAAACGTTGGATGCCATTGGCATCTGTTCATTGCACCCAATCAAATAAATATAAACTGTAGCCCTTTTCCCAATTCCTCTTAAATAATGATATTGCCCCAAGGGATGAAATGTTTTTTTTGATGCTCGTAATCGCAAGAATGCTAGCTGCTTGCACCGAGCTTTCAATGTAAACCCGTATTGCAGCGGATACCGGCCTGGTGGCTAAGGCCTGTGCAGTATGAGCGGAAAGCGGGGCTACTCTAAGCCAAGAGGGCTGGTATGGGGTTTTCTAAAAATTTAACAGCTTTTCATTTTTTTTTGAAACAACCCCGTTTTTGCGGATTTTTAGGGGTTATAAAAAAAATCGGCCGGCTCGATTTTTAAATTTTAGATTACTCTCTTTGTTAAAAAATGTTAATCCTTCGGTTTTGACATTTAAAAGAATAAATTTGCTGCAACATGAAAATGAAACATTTACTTTTAATACTGTTGGTATCTGTTACAGCTTTAAGCGCCTGTAAGAAAGAACCCTCTTACGACCCCTATAAGCAATTAGCGGCCGACGAATTACTGATCCAGGATTTTATCGCTAAAAACAATATTCCGGCAGTACGTCATGAAAGTGGACTCTACTATCAGATTATTGCGCCAGGTTCTGGTAATATTACTTATACTACTGCTACACAGGTAACGGCTAAATATGAAGGCCGCTTGTTAAACGGGCAGGTATTTGATAACGGCGGGGGAAACCCTGCAACTTTTCCCTTAGGCGGAGTAATTGGCGGTTGGCAAATTGGTGTTCCCTTGATTCAAAAAAACGGGAAAATCCGTTTGTTGATTCCTTCTGGCTATGCTTACGGACCTAATGCGCAGCGTGGTATCCCGGCCAACTCCATTCTGGATTTTGATGTGGAGTTAGTAGATGTTCAAAATCAGAATTAATAACAATCAGCATGAAATCTTTCTCTAAATATACTCTTCTGGCAATTTTGGGTCTGACTGCCTTTGCCGCTTGCAAAAAAGAATACGAAGGTATTGAGCAAATTGACGACAGGAATGTTACTGCCTATATTCAGCAGAACAATTTATCCCAGATGCAGCAGTATCAAAATACCGGGATGTTTTACCAGGTATTAACTCCGGGTAGCGGAGCCGAAATGAAATATTCTGATAAAGTTCCTTTGGTGTTTACCGTACGTTCTTTGGATGGTCAATACAGCTCTCAGGATACTTTTATGGCCAGTAACCGCTATATTGATTTTTTGGGCTATTTTCAGCCAGAAGGCATGCACACCATTCTGAAAGAAGGTTTAAAAAATAGTGGAGGTACCATTCGGATCATTATTCCATCCCGCCTGGCTTATGGAAGAAATGGAAGTGGTAGTATTCCTGGAAATGCTTCTCTGGATGTAGTGGTACATGCTTTAGAGGCCTCTAAAATGCCTCAGTACGACGATCTGTCTATTAATAAATATATGCAGGCCAATAATTTGAGCGGATTTACTAAAACCAATACGGGCCTGTACTATAAAATTTCTGATCCAGGAACTGGCAGCCCGATCGCGGTGGATTCTACCGTTTCGGCCGAGTACACCGGTAAACTTTTTAACGGAAAAATTTTCGATCAGGCGGTAGCCGGAAAAGCTAATACTTTTAAGCTTTCTGAAGTTATTCCGGCCTGGCAGCAAGCTATTCCTTTATTGAAAAAGGGAGGGAGCATGCGCATATTAGTTCCATCGGCTTTGGCTTATGGTGATATAGGAAGTGCTAACGGCTATGGACAGTCAATCATTCCACCTTTTTCATGTTTGGACTTTGATGTGAAAGTAACCGAGGTGAAGCGTTAGAGTTTTAATAATAGATTTCTTTCAAAGCAGCATTTAAGGTAGGGAATTCAAATTTGAACCCTGCCTTTTGTATTTTTTCTGAGGAGAGATGTGTGCTATCTAAAAGCAGGTTGCTCATTTCGCCCAGGATAAGTTTCAGTCCAAATGCTGGTACCGGGGGCAGCCAGAGCTTTTTGTTTAAAACTTTGGCAATAGTTTTGGTTAATTCAGAATTTCTGACGGCATAAGGCGCCGCCATATTATAGGCACCCCGCATATTTTCATTTTCCAGGGCGAAGTTATACATCCGAATCACATCGCGGATATGAATCCAGGATACCCACTGCCTTCCATTTCCTAATACAGAGCCAAAACCGTGTTTAATAGGACTGGCTATTTCCGGTAATGCACCTCCTTCTTCGGCTAATACCAAGCCGGTTCTTAATTTTACTATTCTTAATCCCAATCCGATGCCTTCATCAACAGCTTTTTCCCATTCAAGGCATGTTCTGGATAGAAAACTGTTTCCGGGCAAACTTTCTTCAGTTAATAATTCATTCTCCCTGTTTCCGTAAAAACCCATAGCCGATGCCGATATGAATGTTTTTACCTGCTGGTTGTTGGTTTCTCGGATCAGCTTATACAATAAACGGGTAGAATCAGTCCTGCTTTTAATGATTTGCTCTTTGCGCCTGGGAGTCCAGCGTTTTCCGGCAATACTCTCGCCGGCTAAGTGAATAATTGCATCTACGTTTTCAAGGCATTTTTCATCAATCTGACCAAGTGGTACATTCCATTTATATACCATATATCTGGGGTTTGGGTGCCACTGGGTATTATGGCTTAGATGATTAACCGCATAGCCTTTTTTTAAAAGTAAGCGGGTTAAGCGTTTGCCTATTAATCCACTACCGCCGGTAATGAGAATGGTGCGCATACCTGTTTTTTTAGATAAAGCAAATGTGGTAATTTTGGGTTTAAGGATTGTTAAACTATTACCTCATTGTGATAATAGCAAAAATATGCTTTATAAAAAACATATATTTATTTGCACTAATCAGCGACCTCTGGATGCCGCCCGGATTTCTTGTGGCGAAGAGCACGGCATGGCCTTAGTGGCGGCTTTTAAAAAGCTAATTAAAGAAAAGGGGCTCCAAGCCGAGATAAGAGCACAGAAAACGGGTTGTATGAATACCTGCGAGCTGGGCCCCAGCGTAGTGGTTTATCCCGAAGGTATTTTTTATGGCAAAGTGCAATTGGACGATGTAGAAGAAATTGTGAACGAGCATTTGATTAATAACCGGGTGGTTAAGCGTTTAGTTATGGATTTCTCCCTGTTGAAGCGTTGATATAAGCTGCGAACAAATCTTTTCTGTTTAATCCAATAGGATAGTTAGAGTCCAATTCCAATATTTTTATTTTTCTTAAAATAAGAGTTGGTGATGCTCTTTTTGCGAAATTAACTATTGATATAGCCTCCCATCTGTTCAATGATGCGTTTTTGGTCCTGGATGATAAACTTAAGCAAATCTCCGATAGATATAACTCCAACTACTTTTTGGTTTTTATCAAGCACAGGTAAATGCCGGATGTGGTGTTCGGTCATAACCTGCATGCAACGGTCAATGCTGTCGTCAGGTTTTACCAGGTAAAGCTTAGAAGTCATCACCTCATCAATGTGGGTGTTTTTAGATGATCTTTCTTTTAGAATAATTTTTCGGGCATAATCCCGCTCGGTAAAAATGCCTTGCAGCTTTCCGTTCTCTATGATCAGCAGAGAGCTGATATCCTTTTCCATCATTATTTCCAAGGCTTCCAAAACGGATGTATTTTTAGTAACCGAGTAAATAACAGCGGATTTATTATTAAGCAGGTGCTGCACCGTTTTCATTGTTCTAAAATTTCAGCTCTATATTGTTTTACAGCCTTTTTGAAGGATTGTTTTATATAGAAATAAGTGTGCCGATTAGCTTTCGCAAAGAGGGGAAAGTCTATTTCTTTTTCAAGAAATCTCTGGCGAGAAAAAACAAAATCAGTGGAAATAACCTTCACTGTTTCATGTCGAAATGAAATTAATCAATTGAGTATATTTTTATGCCTTTGATTAATTTTTTGTTTAGGTTTGAGCAGAGATATTTATACTAAAAGGCATTTTGAAAACATATTCAATCAGTGATATTGAGGCCCTTACGGGAATAAGGGCTCATACTATTCGAATCTGGGAGCAGCGCTATAGTTTTTTTACTCCTAAGCGTACTGAAACCAACATTCGCTATTATGATGAAGAAGACCTACGCTTGTTTTTAAATATTGCCACCTTGAATGAAAATGGCTATAAAATTAGCCGGATTTCTAAGATGAGCAGTCTGGAAATTATCAGAGTGGTGAATAGCCTAAAGGGCAATCATTTGGATTCTGAAGTTCAGCTTAAAGTATTGGCTAACGCGGTAGTGCGCTTGGATGAGCAGGAATTTGAAAATGCATTAAATAGCTGCATCAATAAAATGGGCCTATCCAAGGCCATGGAAACCCTTATTTTTCCCTTATTCCAAAAACTGGGCTTCATGTGGAAAGTAGGATTAATTAATGTGGTTCATGAACAGTTTGCCATGCACCTGGTATGCAATAAAATCACTATCGCTACCTGTCATCTTAAAAATGCTCCATCGGGCAACGGAAAGCGCTTTATTTTGTTCCTGCCTCAAGGTGAGTTGTATGAGGCCGCTTTGCTTTATGCCAAATATATGCTGCTGAGTAATGGGCATCAGGTGTTGTACCTAGGAGCTAATTTACCGGCAGAAAGTGTTGCAAAAGCCATCTCTTATTATCAACCAGATCACTCCTTAATGGTTATTACTAACGTTAGAATCGAAAAGAATAAAAACAATACCGTGAATAAAATGCTGGAAAAGATGCCCGATACTCCGCTAATGGTAGTGGGGGCGCAGGTGTCTGAAAAAATGATGGAAATGCATCCGCGGCTCTTAAACTTTATGGATTTGAACGCTTTAGCAGAGATGGGCTACCTAAATACTGTTTCTGTTTCTTCCTGATAGCAACACTATATTTTTAAATTGAAATTCACGCCCTCTAATGCCTTTATATAGGCCGAAAGTTTTATTTTTGTCACGCATAGATTTTGGAAATGGATAATTTATCTTACCTCAGTAACGCCGATGCGGCTTACATTGATTCATTATATCAATCATATAAAGAAGACAACAATTCTGTTGATTTTGGTTGGCAGAAATTTTTTGAGGGATTTGACTTTGGACGGGGCGCAGAAACCGTAACTTCATCTGTTGAAACCTCCGAGCATTTATTTAAGGAGATTAATGTTCTTAACCTGATAAATGGCTACCGCGATAGAGGGCATCTGTTTACCAAAACCAATCCAGTAAGAGAACGCCGGCGTTATTATCCGGGCAAAGAGCTATCTACTTTTGGTTTAAGTGATGCGGATCTGGATACGGTTTTTAATGCCGGAGCAGAAGTAGGTTTAGGTCCGGCAAAATTGCGGGACATTGTAAACCTGTTGGAGCAAACCTATTGTCAGTCTATTGGCGCCGAGTATAAATACATACGTAGTCCTGAAAAGATCAAATGGTTTGAACAGCGGATGGAAAGCGAGCGCAATACACCTAATTTCTCCATCGAAACCAAGAAGCGCATTCTTCAGAAATTAAATGAGGCCGTAGTATTTGAGAACTTCCTGGGAACCAAATTCTTGGGACAGAAGCGTTTTTCGCTGGAAGGTGCCGAATCGGTTATCCCTGCTTTAGATTCAGTGATTGAAAAAGGATCTGAATTGGGAATTGAAGAGTTTGTGATCGGTATGGCGCATCGTGGCCGTTTAAATGTGCTGGCCAATATCATGCATAAAACTTACAAGAATATTTTTTCTGAGTTTGAAGGTAAAGGCTATGATGAGACATCTCCTTTTGGTGGTGACGTAAAATATCACCTGGGCTATTCTACTGATGTAGAAGTAGCATCGGGCCAAAAAGTACATTTGAGTTTATGTCCTAACCCTTCTCATTTAGAAGCCGTTGATCCGGTAGTAGAAGGTATTGTGCGTTCTAAAATTGATTTTAAATACGATGGCAATTACAGAAGGATTGCCCCGATCTTAATACATGGCGATGCATCATTGGCCGGTCAAGGTATTACCTATGAGGTGTTACAAATGTCCAAGCTGGATGGCTATCGTACCGGCGGAACCATTCATCTGGTGATCAATAACCAGGTTGGTTTTACTACCAACTTTAAAGATGCCCGTTCATCTACTTACTGTACAGATCTGGCTAAAGTTACCCTTTCGCCGGTATTTCATGTAAATGGCGATGATGTGGAAGCCTTGGTATATGCCATTAACATGGCTGTAGAATATCGTCAGAAATATCATAATGATGTATTTATAGATATTCTGTGCTACCGCCGATATGGTCATAACGAATCAGATGAGCCTAAATTCACTCAGCCGCTTTTATATAAAGCCATAGAAAAGCATCCTAATCCTAGAGAAATCTATAACCAGAAACTATTAGCTCAGGGTAGTGTAGATGCCAACCTGGCCAAAGAGATGGAAAAAGATTTCCGGGCCCTGCTGCAGGAGAGACTGAATGAATCTAAAGAAGATACAGCTTTTTCTGAAGTAAACCCTATGTTCTCCGGAGCCTGGAAAGGTTTCCGGATGGCTACTGCCGAGGATGTGGCAGCTCCGTCGCAAACCAAGGTTTCGGCCGATACGTTTTTATCTATTGCCAAGAGCATCACTTCATTGCCTTCAGGTAAAAAGTTCTTCCGCAAGATTGAAAAACTGTTTGAAGATCGCCGCCGCATGGTAGAGAATCAAACCTTTGATTGGGCCATGGGCGAATTAATGGCTTATGGAACTCTTTTAGAGGAAGGTTTCCGGGTGCGCATTAGCGGACAGGATGTAGAGCGTGGAACCTTCTCGCATCGTCATGCCGTATTAACTTTAGAAGATTCTGAAGAAGAATACATCCCACTAGCACAATTGGATGGAGGAA
This sequence comes from Daejeonella sp., assembly GCA_035631395.1. GTDB lineage: Bacteria > Bacteroidota > Bacteroidia > Sphingobacteriales > Sphingobacteriaceae > Daejeonella. The sequence goes on from DASQIU010000193.1 coordinate 22,802, forward strand.
AAGCCAAGTTTGATATTTACAATTCGCACCTGTCTGAATATGGTGTTTTAGGATTTGAATACGGATATGCTTTAGCTAATCCCATGTCTTTAACTATCTGGGAAGCTCAGTTTGGTGATTTCTTTAATGGAGCCCAGATTATAGTTGACCAATTTGTAACCAGTGCGGAAACTAAATGGCAGCGTTCAAATGGTTTGGTTATGTTGTTGCCTCATGGGTATGAAGGTCAGGGACCAGAACACTCATCAGCCCGCATTGAGCGTTTTATGGAGCTTTGCGCCGATAACAATATTCAGGTGGCTAATTGCACCACACCCGGCAATTTCTTCCATTTATTGCGTCGCCAGTTAAAACGCGATTTCCGCAAGCCTTTGGTTGTATTTACTCCGAAAAGTTTGCTCAGAAGCCCACAGTGTATAAGTAAACTGGACGAATTTACAGATGGAAAATTCCGGGAAGTAATAGATGATGCCTATGTAAAAGCTGCGGATGTAAAACGCGTGCTGATCTGTTCTGGTAAAATATATTACGATCTGTTAGATAAACAGCAGGCCGATAAACGTGGCGATGTAGCCATTGTACGTTTGGAGCAATTATATCCAATGCCTTATGATCAGTTGGATGCCATCCGCACCAAATACAAAAAAGCCAAAGAATTTATGTGGGTTCAGGAAGAGCCGGAAAATATGGGGCCATGGCCATATATTTGCCGTAAATTCCGCCGCTCTGAATTTAATTTTGAGGTGATATCCCGGCAGGAAAGCAGCAGTACAGCTACCGGTTACGCTAAACAGCACGTTGCCCAGCAATTATACATTGTTGGAAAAGCATTTGGAGATCAGGCTGGACCGGCGGTGACTAAAAAAGTAGAAGATGTTGCCCAAAAAGTTATTAACGTTGACTAATACCATACACCCATAACTTATGAGTTTAGAAATCAAAGTTCCCCCAGTAGGCGAATCCATTTCAGAAGTAGTTTTATCCCAGTGGATAAAAAAAGACGGTGATTATGTAGAAATGGACGAGGTGATTGCCGAGTTGGAATCTGATAAAGCCACTTTTGAATTGACTGCTGAAAAAGCAGGAACTTTAAAAATTGTTGCCCAGGAAGGCGATACCCTGGAGATTGGCGCCGTAGTGTGCCGCATTGAAGAAGGCGGAAGCCCTGCAGCCTCTGCAGAGAAGCCAGCCGAAAAAAGTGCTGAAGCTGCTGTTCCGCAAGCAGAAGCTGCAAGCACTGATAAAACCTATGCAGCAGGCGCCCCGTCGCCGGCAGCGGCTAAAATTCTTGCTGAAAAAGGTGTTGAGCCAGCCAGCATTGACGGAAGCGGAGTAGGTGGCCGTATTACCAAGGAAGATGCTCTGAAAGCCGAAAAGGCAAAAACCGAAAGTGCGAAACCTGCGGCTAAAGCCCCAGCTGCTGTACAACCTGTAGTTGCAGTTGCCGGATCCAGAACTGAGCGTCGCGAAAAAATGTCGTCATTGCGTAAAACAGTTTCCCGTCGTTTGGTTGCGGTTAAAAATGAAACTGCCATGCTAACTACTTTTAACGAAGTAGATATGCAGCCAATAATGGAATTACGGGGTAAATACAAAGATAAGTTTAAAGACAAGTACGGTGTTGGATTAGGCTTTATGTCTTTCTTCACCAAAGCCGTATGCGAAGCTTTGAAGGATTTCCCAGCTGTAAATGCCCGTATTGACGGCGAAGAAATTGTTTACAATGATTTTGCTGATATTTCCATTGCGGTTTCTGCACCAAAAGGATTGGTAGTTCCAATTATCCGGAATGCCGAAAGCATGAGTCTGGCTCAGATTGAAAAATCTGTTCTGGAACTGGCTGGTAAAGCTCGCGATAGCAAATTAACCCTTGAAGAAATGACCGGTGGAACTTTTACCATTACCAATGGTGGAGTTTTTGGTTCGATGATGTCCACTCCGATTATCAATGCGCCTCAATCCGCTATTTTAGGCATGCATAATATCGTAGAACGCCCGGTAGCGGTTAACGGCCAGGTGGTGATCCGCCCGATCATGTATATTGCCTTATCTTACGATCACCGGATCATTGATGGCCGGGAGTCGGTTGGTTTCCTGGTGAGGGTGAAACAACTGTTAGAAGATCCCGCCCGATTATTGTTAGGCGTTTAAATTTATTTGATAAATAACCCCGTAAATCGGGGTTATTTTTATTTACACCTTGCTTAACAATATGTCATTGAGTGCCGATTTTTTTCTAAAGTTCTTTAAATTCGGTCTGGTTGGGTTTTCGGGCATATTTGTTGATTTCAGCATTACTTACCTCTGTAAGGAAAAGTTCAAAATCCATAAGTATGTTGCTAACTCATTGGGCTTTACAGTGGCCACCGGTACCAATTATTTATTAAACCGTTATTGGACTTTTAATACGGGCGAAGGCCCTCACTTTGTTCAATTTGGGAAGTTTTTTGGTATTGCCCTGGTGGGCCTGCTGCTAAACAACCTGTTGATCTATTTTTTTAACGATAAACTGAAATTGAATTTCTACCTTTCCAAAGCTATTGCAATTGCCATTGTGTCGCTTTGGAACTTTATGGGAAATTACCTCTATACCTTTGCGGTATAAAATAAGGGATACATGCTTAAACAACATACCTCTTCATCTAAAATTTTCTTTATTTTTTTAATAAGCTGGACGATACTGAACGGTATCCAGGCCGGATTTATGGAACTTCATCCGGATGAGGCTTATTATTGGCTGTATTCCCGTTTTTTAGATTGGGGATATTTTGACCATCCGCCCATGGTGGCTTTTTTTATTAAGGCCGGCGATATGCTGTTTTCTTCCAAATTTGGTCTACGATTAGTTAGCATCATCACTCATTCTGTCTCAATATTTCTGCTTTGGGAAATCCTGAAAAAGTATTCGCAAAATGTAAAGCTTTTCATTTTGCTGTTTTCTTCTATTCTGATTTTCCATGTTTACGGGTTTATAGCCACTCCTGATTCGCCGCTGCTGTTTTTTAGCGTATTGTTTTTTTACGTGTATCAGCGTTATGCAGAGCAGGATAAAGTAAAATGGGCCTTTTTGCTGGCCCTGATCATTGCCGGAATGCTTTACAGCAAATATCATGGCGTGCTCATTTTGTTTTTTACGATTCTGTCTAACTTTAAGCTGCTTAAAAGACCATCTTTTTGGCTTATTGTAGTGCTATCTTGCCTCTTATTTGTTCCACATATTTATTGGCAGATAGAAAATGGTTTTCCATCGGTTTATTATCATTTATTCGATCGTTCGGCCAAGCCATATGAATGGAACTTTACTGCCGATTATTTACTGGCCCAATTGCTTATTGCCGGTCCTTTACTGGGCTGGTATTTATACGCTTCGGCCATTCGTTTAAAGCTTAGCGATCCGTTTATCCGGGCCATCCGTTTTAATTTTTACGGGATATTCTTTTTCTTCCTGTTAAGTACTTTTAAAGGAAGCGTAGAAGCACATTGGACTTTGCTGGCTTTTCCTCCGCTTTTTATACTCAGTTATTTGTATCTGTCGCAAAAAACAGAAATCCCGCGATGGTTTATCAGGCTGTCTGTGGCCAACATTTCACTGATCTTGTTAGTTCGGCTGATCCTGATTGTGCCTATTCCCGGTATAAAAGACCTGGAGCCGGTAGCTTATTATTATGGTTCTGAAAATTGGGCTAAACAGATCAAAGCGCAGGCCGACAATCAGCCGGTGGTTTTAACCGGAGGTTTTCAGGAAGCTTCTTTATATGATTTTTACAATCGTACCACCCGCGGATTTGCTTACGATAGCCGTTATTACCGGAAAAATCAGTTTGATATCTGGCCTTTGGAAGATAGCTTGAGAAATAAAAAAGTGTATTACCTAAATGGAGGTAGCCATGGAGCTGATTTTATAGAAGATACCTTGAAGACCGATAAAGGTATTTTTTATGGAACCTGGCTGGAACATGCCCGGATGTACCAGAAGGTAATGATAAGCCCTGTTGAGCCCATTAGCGGCAACTGGAAAGCCGGTACCTTGCGCACCCTGAAGTTAAAAATATATAATCCATATAATGAAACCATTAGTTTGGGTAATAAAGGGCAGCAATGGAAATGTTTTTTGGAATATAGTTATATGAACGAAGGCAGCTTGCAGGAGTTTAGTCCGCTGATTAGCAATGTGGAAAATATAAATATTGGCCCTGGCGAGTATTGCGAGGTTTCGTCTATTATACGATCTCCTTTAAAAGCCGGAGATTACAAACTGATTTTTTCAATCCGGACAGAACCTTTTGCAGGTTCCAGAAATAGCAATATGATTGCTGTACAAGTTACAGATTAACAGAATAATTGATTTTTAATTTTAGCGTATGAGGTTTTTTTATTTACTGATTTTGTTTTCTGTTTCATGTAATCTGGCATTTGGTCAGGAAGTAGAGGGCAATGTTAATTTTCACACTTTTGCCGATAATCGGGAATATGCTCATTCCAATCGTTTTTCTCAAACTATTTTTGGCGCCCGTTTTTCGCCCGAAGTTGGTTTGCGTATAGACAGTGTACATCGTTTCCGGATTGGTTTTAATGCCCTGCATGAATTTGGTTCACCAAAATTTGCGGTAAAGACAGATCCGGTGGCATACTATCAGTATCAAAAACAGAACTGGGATTTTTATATGGGTATGTTTCCCCGGTATAATTTGTTGAGCGATTATCCCCGGGTAATTTTTAAAGATACCCTGAATTATTTTCGGCCCAATGTAGAAGGGATGTTGCTGAAATATGCGGGCAAATTTGGTCATGAAACTGTTTGGATAGACTGGACCAGCCGTCAAACTGATTTAGATCGGGAAACTTTTCTGTTTGGCTTAGCGGGTAAACTTCAAACAGGTGCGTTTTTTGTTTCGCATTATGCCCAGATGTTTCATAATGCCGGCCCCGGTATTCCCATTCCTAATGATCATATCCAGGATAGCGGTGCTGCCGTTGTGAAGCTGGGTGTGGATCTGAGCGGGCGTACGGCTTTAGATTCTCTAACCATTAATACTGGTGGAGTGATGTCTTTTGAACGTGTTCGTAATGTTACCGATTGGCATACGCCTAAGGGTTTGTTGCTGGAATTATATGCCGGCTATAAATATTTCTATGTCATTAATTCTTTCTATCATGGTCAGGGGCATCACCTTACTTATGGCGATACATTTTACACCGCTAAAACTTATAACCGTTTGGATTTGGGCTTAGCTCCGCTGCGGTTCAAAAATATAGAAGGCAGGTTTGCTTTTACCTTGCATTTTGTAGAAGGAGTAGTTGATAACCAGCAATCGTTTAACCTGCGTTACAATTTGGGCGGAAGCAGGTCGTTGAAAAAATAAAAAATACGAATTACACGAATTTAAGCCAATTTTTGCGAATTGTGGGGGCGTAAAGCTGGATAGAAAAGAAAAGCACACATTAAATGGTGTGCTTTTTTGCTTTTTAGACACTAATTACACGAATTAGTCGAATTTACATAAAGTAATCGCGAAAAATCTAAAACGGTAATCGAAAAACAAAAAGAATTAAAAAGTCCGAAAATTACATCAGCCCCCAATCCCATAGGGATGGCATATCTATAGAAAAATGTGGCCTTCGTTTTAGCCCCAGCGGGGCGACACAAAAATGGGGAATACCTCGGAATTAAAACAACCTAAAAATTGCTGTTTTTGCTATCTAAACCCGATAGAAGCGGAAAGCTTTTGCCTTGGGCAAAACTTGCAGCGTATAGCGGGACTGGCAGGAATAGGAGCGGGGGAACCCTGCTTTTCAAATTAAATACTATTTACCAAATAAACGAATTGTGAATTCATCCAATGCATGCTTACATCACTGGAAATGAATTCACAATTAACTAATTCACAAATTAACAGGCGTCAGGGCTACATCTTGGAAATGCTTCCCGATCCGCTTTTGGTGATTGAAATCTGGGCCTGGCCACTGTAGCGAATATTGCCAGAACCACTAACTACGGCTTCCAGTTTTTTGCTGGCATAAATGCTGGCACGCCCCGAACCACTTACCCCAATACTGGCATCGGCGGTTTTCAGGTTTTTACCGTCAAAGCCTCCGGAGCCGGAAATCTTAACAGCGGCTTTGTTGGCAGTTCCCTGAATGGATACCTTGCCTGAACCGCTAATTGCCGCATTATAATCTTCGATATCAGCGCTTACTGAAATATTTCCAGAACCGCTGATGGAGTTGGATAACTGTTTGGTTTTTACGATACCCTCTACCATAATATCACCAGAGCCGTTAACCGAAAGCTTGTTTAAGGTTTTGGCAGTAATATAAATATGTACCCTTTTCAAGTTTGAATGCCAACCCCAGATACCTCTTCGGTTTTTGCTTCGAATTTTAAGGATGCCATTTTCAACAATGGTCTCTATCTCTTTAATTGTTTCCGGATCGCCTTCTAAACGTAAGCTTTCTTTAGATCCCATGGTTACTTTTATCGAAAAGCTACCAGAAGAAGAAATTCCGGTAAATCCGGAAACCTGACGGTCCTCATCAGACATGGAGCTGGTGTTCAGAGTGATAAGTGTTGCCTTTGTAGTATGAATAAATGCCGGTGCGAAGAACAACATTGCACATAGCATGAAGATTTTGGCTGATATTTTCATTTCCGTTTAGATTTGCCGTAGCTAATTTAAGCTATTAGATGTATTTAGCGGAGAAAACGTTGCATAACATTTAATTTTTTTTCGCTGTTATGTAAAAATATGGAGAAACAGTTATTTCTGTGCTGTTAATTTTTTGACTTTTTAACTTGTTGCCTGGCTTCAGCCATACTTGTTCATTGCCTACATTGATTTGTACCGGCATATTAAATCCATCCACCACATTGCTCCATTTATAGAAAAGCTTGCCATCCTTTATTTGGTAAGTAAATTCCGGGATTTGGGTGGTTCTCAGATATTGATCAAAAACAGATTGGAAATTAATACCCGCATTTTTGCTGATATAGTTTTCTATTTGTTGAGTGGTAACGGTTTTTAATCCGAATTCCTTATTCAGGCCGCGTAAGATAGAGCGCCATTTTTCATCATCGTTGATCACCAGTCGGAGGTTTTGCAGCAAATTGGCTCCTTTGGGGTACATGTCGCCAGAACCTTCTTTATTAACGCCGTAGGGCCCAATGATGGGTTTATCATTCCGGATGCTTCTGCGAAGCCCGGCAATATATTTCAGGCCAGCTTCTTTACCATCCCGGGATTCTACAAACAAGCCTTCAGAATAAGAAGTAAAACCTTCGTGTACCCACATGTCGGCCACATCTTTAGAAGTAATGTTATTGCCAAACCATTCGTGGCCGCTTTCATGAATAATGATATAATCCCAGGTTAGACCTAATCCGGTGCCTGAGAGATCGCGACCCCGATAGCCTTTCTGGTACCTGTTTCCGTAAGCCACAGCGCTTTGGTGTTCCATACCCAGGTATGGGGTTTCTACCAGCTTATAGCCATCGCGATAAAAAGGGTAAGGACCAAACCAATGCTCAAAACTTTGCAACATGGGTTTTACATCTTCGCCGAATTGCTTTTTGGCTTTTTCCAGGTTTTCGGGCAATACATAATAATCCAGACTTAGCTGGCCATTTTCGCCATTAAACTCATCGCTAAAATGGGCATAATTGGCAATGTTTAAGCTTACATTATAGTTGTTGATGGGATAAGAAACGAACCAATTGTAACGAGTATAGCCATCTTCCAATTCCTGGGTAGAGCGTAAGCGGCCATTGCTTACATTCATCAGCCCTTTAGGTACCGATACGCTGATCAGCATGCTGTCTACTTCATCTGATTGATGATCTTTATTAGGCCACCAGGAACTGGCTCCAAAACCCTGGCAGGCTACCGCTACCCAGGGTTTCCCTGATTGATCTTTAGAGAAAACAAATCCCCCATCCCAGGGAGCGTTTTTAGCTATTGTTGGGTTACCACTGTAAAAAACGGTGAACTCATCGGTAGATCCTTTGGAAATTTTAGTTGGAAAATCTACAAATACGGCATTGTATTCCCGTTGAAAGGGAACTTCCTGGCCATGATATATAACTTTACTGATCTGTAAGTTGTCAAAAAGGTCGAACTGCAGACGGTTAAAGTCCTGGGTGGCTGTAAAACGGAACAGGTTAGAACCGCTGATAAACTTATTATCAATATCCACTTTCAAGTCTAAATGATAATAGTTGATATCATAGCAAGTACGTAATGTGCTTAAGCTGCCGCGAAGCGTATCGGCTTTGGAAAACTCCTTTTTGGGATTTAATAACTGACCAAAACTATTTAGAGAGAGGCAACTGATCAGCAAAAGGAAAAATAGTTTCTTATTCAAGATTTTCTGGTTTAAGGTTTTGGATATGCTAATGTAAATATCCAGGCGGATATTTTACAATTCTGCTAGATAAATCCAAGCAGAGTCAAATTCTAAAAAGAAACAATCTGATTTTTCTAAAGGGTTGATATTCCTTAGCTTTGGAGCAAATAAAAAAACAAACTTCATGCAATACGATGTAGTAGTTATTGGCAGCGGCCCTGGTGGTTATGTATCCGCCATCCGTTGTGCCCAATTAGGTCTAAAAACAGCCGTAATAGAAAAATACTCAACTTTTGGCGGTACTTGCTTAAATGTGGGATGTATTCCGTCAAAAGCCTTGCTAGATTCTACGGAGCATTTTCATAATGCCCTTCATAATTTTAAAGCGCATGGTATTAACCTGAAAGATCTGAAAGCAGATCTTCCTCAAATGGTAAAACGCAAAAATGAAGTGGTAGAACAAACAACGGGAGGAATTACCTTTCTCTTCAAGAAAAATAAAATTACTTCTTACCAGGGCCTTGGATCTTTTGCCGATAAGAATACCATTAAAATTACCAAGGCTGATGGCATTACAGAAACAATTACGACTAAAAATGTAATTATTGCTACCGGATCTAAGCCTACTCAGTTGCCGTTTTTGAAAACCGATGGCAAACGCATCATTACTTCTACAGAAGCCCTTAATTTAACTGAAATACCCAAGCACCTTATCCTGATAGGTGGTGGAGTTATCGGTTTGGAATTAGGTTCGGTATATGCCCGCTTAGGCTCTAAAGTTACCGTAGTTGAATTTGCCCCTTCCATTATCAGCACTATGGATAAAGCTTTGGGCAAAGAGTTGCAAAAAACATTAACCAAGCTGGGCATGGAATTCCTGCTGAGCCATAAAGTAACTGGTGCTTCTGTAAAAGGCAGCAAAGTAACTGTAACCGCCGATAACGCTAAAGGCGAAGCCGTAACCCTGGAAGGTGATTATTGCCTGGTAGCGGTGGGCCGTATGGCTTATACTGATGGCTTGGGCTTGGAAAATATTGGTTTAAAAACCGAAGAGCGTGGTAATAAAATTACCGTAAATGATCATCTGGAAACTGCCGTTCCCGGGGTTTATGCCATTGGCGATGTAGTTAGAGGCGCTATGCTGGCTCATAAAGCCGAAGACGAAGGAACTTTTGTAGCCGAAGTAATTGCCGGACAAAAACCTCATATCAACTATAATTTAATTCCCGGTGTGGTTTATACCTGGCCGGAAGTAGCCAGTGTGGGCTATACCGAAGAACAACTGAAAGAGCAGGGCGTAAAATATAAGAGCGGTTCTTTCCCTTTCAAAGCCAGCGGCCGGGCCAGAGCCAGCATGGATACCGATGGTTTTATTAAGGTTTTGGCTGATGCCGCCACTGATGAAATATTAGGTGTACACATGATTGGCCCACGTGCTGCCGATATGATTGCCGAAGCGGTTGTGGCTATGGAGTTCAGGGCTTCTGCTGAAGATATTGCACGGATTTCTCATGCGCATCCAACCTACACCGAAGCCTTTAGAGAAGCTGCAATGGCTGCTACAGAAAACCGGGCCATCCATATTTAATAATTCGGATTTTTCAATATCGAGAAAACGTCGGCCTTATACGCCGGCGTTTTTTATTTCCATGTTTTTGAACGGATATTTTTTCCGTCTGCTTCAGTTTGAAGCGCTTATATTTGAAGTTTTATATACTTTGCCTAAAGTAAGGCCATAATTCCTGATCCAAGCATATGTCTAATATTCAGCAAAATCTCTCTCTTCAAAAATTAAATACGTTTGGTGTTGAAGCCCAAGCCAGTTGGTTTACCGAGATAAATAGTGAAAATGATCTGACCGAATTGTTTACCAATTCTGCATGGAAAGAAGTTAAGAAACTGACTTTAGGCGGTGGCAGTAATATGCTTTTTACCAAAGATTTTGATGGTTTAGTCATCCGGATGAATATTCAGGGGATCAGTCATGAAATTCAAGACGATCAGGTTTTAGTAAAGGCCGGAGGTGGGGTGGTTTGGAATGATCTGGTAAAATATTGTGTGGCACATCAATTCTCCGGAATTGAAAATTTGAGTTTAATACCAGGTTCTGTGGGAGCATCGCCTATTCAAAACATCGGGGCTTATGGTGTAGAATTAATGGATGTTTTTCATTCATGCCGGGCTTTTGAAATAGAAACCGGGCAGATCCGCGTTTTTAATAATGCCGATTGTTGTTTTAGCTATCGCGATAGCATTTTTAAAGGAGAGCTAAAAGGGAAATATATTATTACTGAGGTGAGTTATCTGCTTTCTACCCGCTTTGTACCCCATATAAGTTATGGTGCAATAAAGCATGAATTGACACATCTGGGAATAACGAAGCCAACTATTGAGGATGTTTCCAAAGTAGTGTCTCATATCCGGGTTAGTAAACTGCCAGATCCTTCAACTATTGGTAATGCCGGGAGCTTTTTTAAAAACCCAATTGTAGAGGTAGATCAATTTAGAAAGTTGCAGTCTGTTTTTCCAGACATTGTTCATTATCCAGCGGGAGATGGCCTTATAAAAATGGCTGCAGGCTGGTTAATTGAGCAGTGCGGCTGGAAAGGGAAAATTGTAGGCCATACCGGAACCTGGAAAAATCAGGCGCTGGTTATCGTAAATCATGGTGGTGCTACCGGTGAGGAGGTGTTCAATTTTTCATCCCAGATTATAGACAGTGTTAAAAATCGCTTTGGTATATTTTTAGAACGGGAGGTGAATATTATTTAAAAAAATCATCCAGGTTTATATTTTTTAATAAAAAAATAGTTTCTAATCAGGTAGTATATTTTTTATAAAAAAATTTAGGAAAGGCATAAATTTTGTATAACTTTAATAGGTAGCAACTTAAACATAATCTCTTTTTATGTTTTTGAAGCGGAAAGTAAATGAAATGTTAACCTAACCTAAAACCTACACCTATGACTAAACTTGAGTTTAACACCTTGGTAATGGGGCAAACGAGCTCGCTAAAAATGTACGCCCTCCATTTTACACACGATGCGGATGATGCCAATGACTTAGTGCAGGACACCATGCTAAAGGCTATCACTTATTACAACAAATTTAAAGAGGGTACTAATTTAAAAGGGTGGTTATATACCATCATGAAAAACACCTTTATCAATAATTACCGGCGCTTTGTAAAGATCAGTTCTTTTGTAACCAAATCAGATGATATTTCATCAGCTAATTTGGTATTTAGTTCTACAAAGAATCAGGGGGAGTCTAAATTTATAATGGATGATATAAAGAGCGCCATGGGAAAACTTCCCGAAGAATATTATGTGCCCTTTACCATGTATTTTGAGGGGCATAAATACCATGAAATTGCCGATCATCTAACTATTCCGATAGGAACCGTTAAAACCCGCATTCACGTAGCCCGTAAATTACTTAAAAAGGGCCTGAAGCCATATGATAATGCTAGTAAAAAAATGGTTCTTGCCGAAACTGATTAACTCGCCCCTTTCTAACTCATCATAAACAGCAAGAGCGCCGGGTTT
>DASQIU010000194.1:0-12251 GCA_035631395.1 Daejeonella sp.
GAAACCATCTTCGGTAGATGCTAAATCTGGGGCTTTTTCATCCTTTTTATCCGATAAAAGCATTGAACTATTTGCCATTTTGGTTTCTTTTGAGGACTCCGTTTTTACATTTTCCTGCCGGGGTTCTTCTACAAATGCAAAATGAGGTTCCCGCTGGTCTTGGTCTACCAAAGCAAATATTCGGCCGTTTATGAAATTGCGGTTGGCTTCTATATAAGTTAAATGCTGCTGAACTAAAGGAACGATCAACTGATCTTGGGGGAAATCGGTAATGATTTGTTTGAAAGCATTTTCCAGCACATGGAGTTTAAACTGCCGTCCTAAAGCTAAGGCATTTAAATAAGCCAGTTGTGCAGAAAGGTTGTTTTTGCCAAAGGCGATTTCGGCTTCGGCCACTTTTTTTAATACTTCCGGATAGTTTTTGCGAGTGTAATTATCATAAATCTCATTGTAAGCTTTATGCAGGGCTATTTCCCGGATATCCATTTTCTGGCTATAATCCGGATCGGATATAATTTTAGCAAAAGGCGTATCGCCGTATTGGCTTAACAGGATGTTTTTATATTCCGCTGATTTTTGCGGATTGCTTTGGGCATACAAACGATATAAATTATAGTATGTCGGCAGTTTTAAATCCGTATTGGGGAAACGGTTTAATAAACGTTCATAATAAGCAATAGCCTGGGCATCTTCCTGTAAAACCTCGCGATAGTAATTCCCTATTTCATAATAAGCTACCGCGATTTTTTGGTCGGAGGCTAGTCTTTGTTCGGGCGTTACAGGTATCTCGGCCAGTAATTCCTGTTTCAAATTGGCCGTTCCGGGATTAGATACCGGAGCAAATGGAACCGTGTTGCCCGGCTCCGGGAAATTGGCCTCGGCATTGGTCATATCGGCAACCGAATGGCGACTAAAACGCCAGTTATCTTCCAGTTTCCGGTTGCCCCATTTCTTTTTAAAATCAATCAAACCCTGACTTAATGCAGTGGCATTATGGAAATAAAATTTGCTTCCCTGAATGGTTTCAAAAGCTTGTTGATTAGAAGAGGTAGCATTAGAAGTTGTTTTTTGTGCAACTCTATTTATCAGTGCATTTATGCGGGATTCGCGATCTGTTTCAGGTAAACTGGCCAGCATTTGCAGAGTATCCTGGCGGTCAATAATAGAAAGTCTGCTGGCTAATAAATCCAGATTGCTGCCCTTTTTCTGGATGCGTTCATAATCCGGGTGCTGTGGAGAAAGCGCAATCAGGGTGCTATCATAGTAAGCCTTAGATTTGACATAATCTTTCTGTTTAAAATAAAGTTCGGCTAAACCCAGGTAAACCAGACCTTTTTGATTGTTGTTGCCGGTATTCTTACGCAAAGCCTGGTTGTAATTTTCAATGGCCTTATCTGTTTGGTGCTGTTGCTCATAAGTACGGCCAATTTGAAAATAAATCAGGTCGGTTAAGTCGCGATTTTTATCATCCCTGAGCAGAGAAGTCAGGAGATTAATGCGGTGTTCTATCGCATTTTTGTTTTCTTCTTCCTGGATATTAATGCGGTTCAGACTGGCATTAAAAATTAGGATATAGGGCGCATTGCTTCGGGCAACCAGATTAAAATTGGCAGAAGCCTCCTGGTTTTTGCCACTTAATTGCTGTAACTGGGCCAGTAAATAAGTCCAACGCAATTTATGCTGCTTATTTTTACTGAGTTTAATGGCTTCTTCCAATAATCCGGCGGCCTGTTTATACTGCTGCGCATTGATGAAAAGCTGAGCCTGGGTGGCATACAGGTCGGCAACAGATTTTTTTTCGGTGTTCAGGTATTTAAAGGCAGTATCCAAACTGCTTTGCGCTTCCTGGTAAAGTTTTAATTGAATTAACGAGCGGGATTTGTAAGCCAATGCCGCCTGTTTTATCTCATTGCTATTAGGATATGCTTTAGATATATAGTTGAAAAATTCGGCCGCGTTAAAAAAGTTAGACTTTAAGTGATTGGCCCGGGCCATTAAAAAATACGCATCAGGAACATACCGGCTTTGTGATTTTTCATTGATCAAAACCTGCGCTTTGCGAATCACCTCATCCAGCTTTTTTAATTCAGGTTGCGAGAGGCTTTCATTAGGTTCCTGATATACGGTTAAAAGCTGTTCATAATTATCCTGGTAAGCTAACTGAATATTCCTTTCGCTTTCATTAATCAGTTCACGGGCATTATATAGGATATTGTAACGGGCTGTCAGATTTTGCATGCTCCGGCTGGCTAGCGTTTCTTTTTGTGTATTGCAAGAAACCACTATAACCGAAATGCAAAAAAGAGAAAAAAGATAGCTTATGCTGAGAACCGGTTTCAAATTAAGGGCTTGGTTTAGATTAACATAATATTTGCAAAAATATTTTATTTAAGCAAATAATGCTTTGGCTAAAGGTAAATATACTATTCAAACTGGTATTAGCAGCCCCAACAAAAATTGGTTTAAAATGGTATTTTTGTACAGCTCTAATAGTTAATATAGGCAAAAATGCAAACCGAGGAAGAAAACAAAGACGAACTGAAAAGCGAAAAAAAAGCGCTGAACAGTTATGTGAAATACTCGGCTATGGGATTTCAGATGATAGCCATTATTGGTATTTGTACATTTATAGGTTATAAAATTGATGAGAACCGGCATGCGCACCACCTGTTGGTAACCGCCTTGTTTAGTCTGATAGGAGTAGCCCTTGCTTTATTTTTAATTATCCGATCCGTAAAAAACAATCAATCTTGAGTTTACCCCGATTTTTTATCTCCTTTAGTGTTTTTACACTTATTATTGGTCTTGCTGCCTATTTTATACAATATCTGGCTGGTACTACCCCCATGCTGATGCCTAAGTTTTGGGTTATTTTTGGTGCTTTGGCTGTGTTAACCTTAATTGCTTATTCTATATCCTGGTATGGGATGAAGCAAGAAGCACAAATCTCTGGCTTTGTAGTATTGGGGGCCATTGTTTTTAAGCTGCTTTTTTTTCTGGCCCTGGTAGCTTTATATCTGGTTAAAATTAAGGTAGATAGCATTTTGTTCATCTGTAATTTTTTTTCTCTATATTTCTTATTTACAGGCTTTGAAGTTTATGGACTGTTGAGTAACTTGCGCCACCAAAATAAAAATTGAAAATCACGCAATACATGTATTTTAGCCACATTTTGAATTTAAAAAAAATAGGAATAAGCCTCGGATTAGCGCTTTTCTTAAGCTTTTTTGTTTTTGAACGCACAGCCCTGGCCCAGGAGGAAGCCGTAAAAATTGACAGTGTAGTGGCTGAAGGAACAACACATGCTCCCGCCAATCTGGAAGAAAAAGCTGACCCTACCAAAGCAATTATGGAACATATTGCCGATTCGCACGACTGGCATTTATGGGGACACACTTCTTTGCATTTGCCTATTATTTTAATTACCGATAAAGGGGTAGAGGTTTTCTCGTCTGGCAAGTTTGAACATGGCGAAAAAGCCTATTCCGGTAAGTACTATACTTACAAAATGATCGAGCAAAAGATCCGCGTGGTAAATGCAGAGGGTGAAGTAGATAAAGATGCATCAAGTCATGTATATGATTTTTCGATCACTAAAAACGTGGCTTCTATATGGATAGCAGTAATTCTGCTGATCGTTATCTTCAAATCGGTAGCCTCGGCTTACAAGAAAAGAGAAGGAAAAGCGCCAAGCGGTTTCCAATCTTTTATGGAGCCTATTATCCTTTTTGTTCGGGATGATATTGCCCGCCCAAATATTGGTTATAAATATGCCCGCTTTATGCCTTTATTGTTAACCATTTTCTTTTTTGTATGGTTCAACAACCTGTTAGGTTTAATCCCTATTTTCCCAGGTGGCGCCAACGTAACCGGAAATATTTTCATGACCTTTGTGTTGGCTATGGTTACCATGCTGGCCACCAATTTTAATGGTAACAAGTATTACTGGAAGCATATTTTATTGCCTGATGTACCTTGGTGGTTGTATCCAATTATGATTCCGGTGGAGTTGATTGGTGTAATTTCTAAGCCATTTGCCTTAATGATCCGTTTGTTTGCAAACATTCAGGCCGGACACATTATCGTACTTAGTTTGATTTCATTAATTTTCATCTTTAAATCGTTGGCCGTAGCTCCGGTTTCTATTGCCTTCGTATTATTTATGGATGTGTTGGAGTTATTGGTTGCTGCTTTGCAGGCCTTTATTTTCACCATGTTAACCGCTCTGTTTATTGGTACAGCCGTAGAAGAGCATTCACACTAAAATTTAGAATTTATTTTTAACTCAATATAAATTAACAATTATGGTAGGTTCAATCGCAGCACTTGGTGCAGGTTTAGCAGTAATCGGTGCCGGTATCGGTATCGGTCAGGTAGGTGGTAAAGCAATGGAAGGTATTTCTCGCCAGCCAGAAGCGGCCTCAAAAATTCAAACAGCTATGATCATCGCTGCAGCCCTTGTAGAAGGTGTTGCTTTATTTGGTGTGGTAGTTGCCTTATTAGGTTTATAATATCTGATAAGAAACAGACTCCGGTCTTTTTAAAGGGCCGTTAAAACAACGGTTGGTTGCCATAAGCGGCCCTTTAATTGAATAGAAACAACAAAATACCCAGTATATACAAATGGAAAAGTTATTCGAAGGTTTATTAAATGATCATTTAGGATTTGTGGTTTGGGCTTCAGTGGCCTTTATCCTGCTTTTGGTTTTATTGAAAAAATTTGCCTGGAAACCAATTTTAAGCGCCATTAATGATCGCGAACGTTCTATTGAAACGGCTCTGGAATCGGCGGTGAAAGCCAAAGAGGAAATGGCCCGTTTAACTAATGAGAACGAAGCTTTGTTAAAACAAGCCCGTATAGAGCGTGATGCTATCCTGAAAGAAGCTAAAGAGTTAAAAGATCAGATCGTAAGCGATGCCAAAGCTTCAGCCGAAGCCGAAGGTGCTAAAATGATTGAGAAGGCCCGTCAGGAAATTAACAATCAAAAAGTGGCGGCTATGGCCGAAGTGAAAAATCAAGTGGCCAGCTTATCTTTAGAGATTGCTGAAAAAGTGTTACGCAAGCAATTTGAAGATCAGCAGAAACAGGAAAGCCTGGTTCATGATCTGTTAAAGGAAGTAAAGTTAAATTAGTATTGAGAAGCCGGGTTTAAGCCTGTGGCTTGCATACTCATCACTAAAAGAAAATGTCTGAAATACAAGTAGCATCGCGATACGCGAAATCTTTAATAGACCTGGCCCAGGAGCAAAATGCTTTAGAGCCGGTAAAAAGCAATATGGAGTTATTTGCAGAAACCCTGCATAATAATCCTCAACTGCAGGCTGTTTTGAAAAACCCGATTGTGGGTTTAGATAAGAAAGCCAATATTTTGAATGGGCTGTTTGCTTCAAAAGTGAATCCATTGGTTCTTGCTTTTTTCAAGATTATGGTGAATAAAGGCCGTTCGGCAGTATTATATGCTACGGCTAAAGAATTTGTGAACGCGTATAACCTGCGCAAAAATATTACGAAAGCTACGGTTGTATCGGCTGTTCCTTTGAGCGCTGAAAATAAAAAGCAGATGGAAGAGGTGATTAAGCAATCTACCCAAGGCGATGTGATTTTGGATGCGCAGGTGGATGCGGCTTTAATTGGTGGCTTTGTATTGAAAGTAGGCGATAAACAATTTGATGCCAGCCTTGCTAACCAGCTGAACAAACTGAAAAAAGAATTTAAGCAGAACGCTTGATAAGTGCTACTTTAGCCAAGAACCAAGAACCTGCGTAAAATAAACCCGATTGAAGCGGCAGCTTTTGCAGAGCAAAACTATAGCGGAAAGCGGGACGATAAATAAAAGAACGAATACAAACGATTTACAACATAATACTCATAAATAAAAACTATGGTAGAGGTAAGACCAGATGAAGTATCGGCGATTTTAAGACAACAATTGTCGGGCTTTAAATCAGAAGCCGAGCTCGAAGAGGTTGGTACCGTGTTACAAGTGGGTGACGGTATTGCCCGTGTTTACGGTTTAACAAAAGTTCAATCAGGCGAGCTGGTTGAATTTGAAAACGGATTACAGGGTATCGTATTGAACCTGGAAGAGGATAACGTGGGGGTGGTATTGTTAGGTGCTTTTGACGAGATCAAAGAAGGCGATACGGTAAAACGTACCAACAAAATTGGTTCCATAAAAGTGGGTGATGGTATGTTGGGCCGTGTGGTTAACACCTTGGGTCAGCCTATTGATGGTAAAGGACCTATTGTGGGTGATACCTACGAGATGCCTTTAGAGCGTAAAGCTCCGGGAGTAATTTACCGTCAGCCGGTAAACGAACCTTTACAAACCGGTATTAAAGCGATTGACGCCATGATTCCAATTGGACGCGGACAGCGGGAATTGGTTATTGGTGATCGTCAGACTGGTAAAACCGCGGTTTGTATTGATACTATTATAAATCAGAAAGAGTTTTACGAAGCCGGCCAACCGGTATTTTGTATTTATGTAGCCATTGGTCAGAAAAACTCTACCGTAGCGCAGATTGTAAAAACTCTGGAAGAAAAAGGTGCCATGCCTTATACAGTTATTGTGGCCGCTTCGGCTGCTGACCCTGCTCCAATGCAGTTCTATGCTCCGTTTGCGGGTGCTGCTATTGGCGAGTTCTTCCGTGATACGGGACGTCCGGCATTGATTGTTTATGATGACTTGTCTAAACAAGCCGTAGCTTACCGCGAGGTTTCTTTATTGCTGCGTCGTCCACCAGGCCGTGAGGCTTATCCTGGAGATGTGTTTTACCTGCACAGCCGTTTATTAGAGCGTGCCGCTAAAATCAATTCCAGCGATGAGATTGCTAAATCTATGAACGATTTACCAGAGTCTATCCGTTCTATCGTAAAAGGTGGTGGTTCATTAACTGCATTGCCTATCATTGAAACTCAGGCGGGTGACGTATCGGCTTATATCCCAACCAACGTAATTTCTATTACCGATGGTCAGATATTCTTGGAGTCTAACCTGTTTAACGCGGGTGTTCGTCCGGCTATTAACGTAGGTATTTCGGTATCACGTGTGGGTGGTAACGCTCAGATCAAATCCATGAAAAAAGTGGCTGGTACTCTGAAACTAGACCAGGCTCAGTATCGCGAGTTAGAGGCTTTCTCTAAATTCGGTTCTGATCTGGATGCGGCTACTAAATCGGTTTTGGACAAAGGCGCCCGTAACGTGGAATTGTTAAAGCAAGGTCAGTTCTCTCCGGAAACTGTAGAGAAACAAGTGGCCATTTTATATGCTGGTACTAAAAACTTAATGCGTAATGTGCCGGTAAACAAAATCAAAGAATTCGAAGCTGAATATCTCCAGCAGTTGGAAGTGCGTCATCCTGAAGTTTTAGCAGGCTTAAAAGCTGGTAAATTGGATGATAACATTACCAATGTGTTAGAAACCGTAGCTAAAGAGCTGGCTGGAAAATATTAATAAGTGTTGATTTGCGGATTTGTCCATATAGATGAATCCGTAAATCAAACATTGACCAAATTGTATCAATGGCTAATTTAAAAGAAGTAAGAAACCGGATTGCCTCTGTTAGTTCCACTCAGCAGATTACCAAAGCCATGAAAATGGTTTCGGCGGCTAAGTTGAAGCGTGCTACCAATGCGATTATCCAGTTACGTCCTTACGCTAATAAAATGAAGGAAATGTTGGCTAATCTTTCCGCTAGTCTGGAAGAAGCTACATCGCCTTACATGCAAGAGCGTGAGCCGCTTAAAGTATTGATTATTGCCGTATCGTCTAACCGTGGTTTGGCTGGCGCTTTCAATATGAACATAATCAAAACTACCAATAACCTGATTGCAGAGAAATACGCCGAGCAGCATGCCAAAGGCAATGTTCAGATTCTGGCTATCGGTAAAAAGGTTCATGATTATTTTGAAAGACGCAATTACAAGATGCTGGGTCATCATAATGATCTGTACAATAACTTAAACTTCCACAATACTTCTGTAATTACAGAAGAGGTTATGAAAGGCTTTGTGAAAGGTGATTTTGACCGTGTGGAATTGGTTTATAACCAGTTTAAAAACGCCGTTGTTCAGATTCTTACTACCGAGCAGTTATTGCCTGTGCCTCGTGCGGTAAATCAGGTTGATACCAGCAAACAGGTGGAATACATTCTGGAGCCATCTCAAAAAGAGATTGTGGATCAGTTAATCCCTAAATCTGTTAAAATACAGGTTTTCAAGGCAGTTCTTGATTCTCATGCTTCAGAGCATGGCGCCCGTATGACGGCTATGGATAAAGCTACCGACAATGCCGGTGAGTTGTTGAGAAATCTGAAACTTTCATACAACCAGGCCCGTCAGGCGGCTATTACTACCGAGCTGACCGAGATTGTGAGTGGTGCCGCGGCATTAAGCAACGCATAAGATTTAAAAAGATTCCTTCTGAGGAATGATTAAGGCCCTGATCTGAAAAAATTGGGGCCTTTTTTTGTTTTCATAGTACTGTTTATGTTCAGCGTTATGGTGAGCGTAAATGGTTTGAGCAAAATTCCTACTTCATGGCATTCACACTTCGACAAGCTCAGTGTGACGGTTCTGCGGTTATAATTCAATGCTGTACGAGCGTCATGGTGAGCTTGTCGAACCATAGAGCGTAAAATGGATTGAAAAATTGTACTTCATGGCATTCACGCTTCGACAAGCTCAACGTGACGGTTCTGCGGTTATGGTTCAACTGTGCTGAGTGTCATGGTGAGCTTGTCGAACCAGACGCAGCAGAAGCTTTAAGCAGTTTCAACTGGGCATTCACGCTTCGACAAGCTCAGCGTGCCGATTGCATAAGCCATTAAAAATAAATATTTTAGTTCTGATGGAATATCAGATCAGAAAGTTATCCTACCGGGATGAGGATCATATTGAGCAGGTCTGCCGGCTGCTCAACAGCAGTTATGATCAGGATATTTCCAGATATTTTATCTATCGCGATGCGAATTACCAGGCTTTTTTAAGCAATAGTTTGCAGGGGGCGCAGGATCTGATCTATATCGTTATAGATTTAGATCAGCATGAATTAATGGGCTTTGCCCAGCTAAAAGTATTGCCGGATACACTTTTTTTGAATAATATCATCATCAAACCAGAATATCGTGGTAATAGTATAGCCCTTTTGCTGTTAAAATTTATGGTGCAGGAAACGGTTTCCCAACAAAATTATCCGGAAACATTTTCATTGGATGTGTTTGAGCGAAATACCCCTGTTGTGCAATGGTATTTAAGGTTGGGAATGAATATAACAGGGCATAAATACTGGTATAATTTAATGGATTATTACCACGGTTTTCCCAGAGCAATTTCTTCCACAAATCAAATCGAGATTGCACAAGATGAAAACGGCTTTACCCAGGTATTTTCATCCGAAGTAAAAATTGGAACGTTAATGAATGGAAATGCTTTAGTTGTCCGTTCTATGCCCGGGCCGGATGTTCTAAACCAACTAAGACGGCATTTTCAAAATTCATTAGAAGCTTTTGGCTTAATCACAGAGCAGGAACTGGACTTTCCGCTTATTGACAAGGCATTTCAGATGAGTATGGCATTAAAAGATTTAAGGGAAAATTAATAGCTTTATGAAGAAATTACTTGGATTTAGTTAGGCTTTTTAGGCACTTTGGCGCCCTTTTCTCTTGCTTCAGATAAGCCTATAGCAACCGCTTGTTTTGGGTTTGTTACTTTTTTTCCGCTTTTGCCACTTTTTAGTTTTCCTTCTTTCATCTCATGCATTGCTTCTTCAACAGATTCCTGAGCTTTTTTTGAATACTTTGCCATTGTTTCTTTGTTTTTTAAATACCAACATCAGATCCTGTAATTTGGTGCTGTTTAGTTTATATTTAATTTAAAAAAGGAACGGATATAGAAACTCAGAATAGATTTGTATTTTAGCGGCAGCAAAAAAGAAAAGATGGAAAACGTAAAAGAAATTACTCAAAAGGAGAGCGTTATTGAGGCAAATTCGCCAAAACATTACAAGCTGATTGTTATTGGTCTAGTTGTAGGCATATTTGGTATTATGCTGCGTTTTGTAAGCGATTGGGAATACATTAATATAGTTTCTAATATCCTTTTTGCCTTGGGCAGTTTTATTTGCTTAAAAGCAGTGTTGAGAATTTTGAAGTAAAAGCTCTGAATAAGATATAGAAAGAGGTTGTTTCATGGATTGTGAGACAGCCTCTTTTTTTTTTGTATTCTCTGAATCTTTCATAACCCCTGTCGTCCCGAAGAATGAGGGATCTCAAAAGTATAAAGCCAATTTCTGACAGATTCCCCGTTCCCCGGAATGACAATGGGAGGTGCAATTATTTTGGCTTATACTTAGAACCTGATAATATTTTCTGGGCATCGGTTTCCTGCATTAGCTGTTGCAGGGTAATTTCCGGATTTTTCTCCATGTACTTTTTCACAATCTGCCAGCCGGTATAAACACCTAATTTGGGTGATGATTCAGAATTTTCGCCAATACCGGGCGTAAAAGGAGCTTCGGCCAGATACTTTTGGATCTTCATGTAATCTGTTTCATAAAGCAGATTGTTTTCCAGGAAATTGGCCCAGATTTCGGCTTTATAAGTATCGCACCATCCTAACTGTTTTTGGGTATAACCAATTTTTAAGCTATCGGGCAAATTGGGCATCACCTCATCCATAAAATAAAGGATCTTACCGTTATAGATCATTTTGGAAAGCAAAGAACGATTGGCATCTTTTTCCGGGAACATATCTTCCCTGATAAATCCTTCTATAACCCGTGGCGCAACATTCTGCGGGCTAAATCGTCTGGAAATATATTGAGGGATGCTTTGCCGCAATGCAGGATAATATTTGGCATCGGCGCCTAAAAACATATCCAGGCCAATGCCAATATAATTATTGCCAATAGGAGTTTGCACGGCAAATCCAGAGAGGAAAGTAATTAATCGCGGTAGCTTTTGTTGCGGATAATAATAACGGATATGCTTAAAGGCATCAGTCAATTCCTGTTGGTTTTTAACCATATTAGGGAAAGCAGCAGCTACCGATGCTTTCAGGTCCTGATAATCTGGGTTTTGTAAAACCTGACGCAATTGCTGGTAATAATTGGTGTCAGCAACGGAGCCTACGCCCAGCATTTTTTCCATATAATCGGCATAAAAAGCGCCATATTTTTTTTGCAATTGCGGGGCTTTTATGACCAGGTTTTGTTCCGTCAAACTATCCATTTCCAGATCAAAACGTTCAATGGTTAGATTGAGGTTAATGTTGCTGATATCCACTCTCTTCTTATTGGTACACGAGGCCAACATCAGTCCAATGCCTAAAAACAGGTAAATTTGCTTTGCTTTGTTCAAGATCATCTTTATTTATAGGAAGACCGAAATTAGCAAAAACCAGCACATAAATTCGGCGCTTTTTGTTTAGGATAAAAATCTCAAAATTCATTCTTTTCAATTAGGTTTGTCTGGAAAAAAGATACTCAAAGCCGACAAAGGGCTATATATTTGGAATATGAAGATTGCACTAGCACAGCTTAATTATCAGATCGGAAATTTTGAACTGAATACGCAAAAGATGATCGGGGCCATTGCTGAGGCCAAAAAACAAGGCGCTCAGTTGGTGGTTTTTGCCGAGTTATCGGTTTGCGGATATCCTTCGCTTGATTTTTTGGAGTTTAGCGAGTATATCGATCTGTGCGAATCTTCCGCCCGTAAAGTTGCCGAGGCTTGTCAGGATATGGCTTGTATTATCGGTTTGCCCACCAAAAATCCGAATGCGAAGGGAAAAGACCTGATTAATTCGGCCTGGTTTATTGTCAATGGAAAGATAATGGCCCAAGTGGATAAAGCGCTTTTACCTACTTACGATGTATTTGATGAGTGCCGCTATTTTGAGCCAACCACTGCCTTTAAATGCGTCGATTTTATGGGGCATAAAATTGCACTGACCATTTGCGAAGATCTTTGGAATATCAACGATAATCCTTTGTACGTAGCCTGCCCCATGGATGAGCTGGTGAAAGAAAAGCCGGATCTGATGATCAATATTGCCGCTTCGCCTTTTGCCTATAATCATGATGAGGAAAGGGTACAGGTTTTAGGCGATAATTGCCGTAAATACCAATTGCCCTTATTTTACATGAACCATGTAGGCGCCCAAACAGAGATTGTTTTTGATGGAGGATCATTGGTTTTTGACCAGGAAGGCAACCTGCTGGATGAAATGGCCTATTTCGAAGAAGAAC
>DASQIU010000195.1:0-24252 GCA_035631395.1 Daejeonella sp.
GGCTACCAGGATTATCAGTTTTTTAATTGAGAAAGTTTTGTTCATTTAATTCATATGCACATGCAGGTATGATCCTTCTGTAAGCAACAATATGATAAAATAAATAATAAATACCAGCGATACGATCACTCCGGTTTTAAACGCCAGATTCTCAAATTTAAGGTGCATAAAGTATGCAACAATATAGAATGCTTTTACCAGCGTCAGGGCGATATAGGCAAAGTTACCTGGCCCATGACCCACATACCCTTTAGGAATTAAATAAAGAGCAATGAAAAATTCCAGAGCTGTAATTCCAAAAAGGTAAGCAAAAACTTGCCAGATTTTTTTCTTGGTCATGCCATGCTCTTCGGCATGTATTTCTTGTGTATGTTCTGTAGACATATTGCGTACAATAAAATCAGGTTAAACTAAATAGAAGAAGGTAAATACGAATACCCAAACCAGGTCTACAAAGTGCCAGTAAAGACCTACTTTTTCTACCATCAGGTAACTACCACGCTTTTCGAACGTGTTAGCCAATACCATGCATAAAATGATGATATTTAATATCACCCCGATGGTAACGTGGAAACCGTGAAAACCGGTAATGGTAAAAAACAAATTAGAAAATTGCAGGGCACTTAGCGCTTCAATGCCGGTATAAGTTTCAGGGAATCTGCCCCACCAGTAACCTTCATGGTTCAGGTGAGTCCATTCTAATGCCTGACATCCTAAAAACATCAAACCACCAATTATGGTTCCTACCATCCACCAGGCTACTTCTTTCTTAGCTTTCCGATGGCCGGCTTCTACTGCCAATACCATGGTTACTGAACTCATAATCAGGATGAAGGTCATTATACCCACAAACACCAGCGGGTATCCTGCATCGGCAAGTCCGGGCACGGATTGGAAAACTACGTCCGGATCAGGCCAGGTCATTTTACTAAACCGTTGGGCTCCATAATAAATCAGAAAAGCCGAAAAAGTAAAGGCATCCGACACCAGGAAAAACCACATCATTATTTTGCCATACTCTACAGAGAAAGGCGATCTACCGCCGCTCCAGGCATCGGTCTTAATTTCATCAATTTGTGATAAAGTAGAACTCATTTAAGTGATGGTATAAAATTTATTATTGGTTCAAAAGTAAGAAAACATATAGATAAATCCATAGTATATCTATAAAATGCCAAAAGATGGCCGTAACTTCTAAGCGGAAAATATTCCTCACCTGAGGTATATTTCTCATTACCCCTAGCAGAGCAAAAGCAATCATCAAAATACCGGCAACAATGTGCAATAGGTGGGCACCGGTAAAGATGTAAATAAAGGATTGCGAAGCGTTATAATTCACAAAATACACTCCCATTTGGGTCAATGTGCTCCAGGCCGAAAACTGGATGAATAAAAATGCGATACCCAGCAGCATGGTTAGGGCCAGGAATAGTTTCTGTTTGTTGAACTGCAACTTTTTGGCTGATAAATAAGCCATGTGCATGGTAAAACTACTCAGAATGATTACCGCGGTGCTGAGTTTAAATGCCTGCGGTAATATAATTTTCAGGCCCCGGTCTGCACTACCGGCTGTATAAACAATAAATCCACTGGTTAATGCAGCAAACATCATAAATGATGAAATAACAAATAACCACATCAGAAATTTTTTAGCCTTCAGATTCAGCTTATCTTGCTCGGCGGATGTTGTTATAGTAGTCATAAAATATACTATTTAATAAGGTCAAATAATAGAGCTAACTGAAGCAAAGGAAGGTATAAAAATGAGCTATACATCAATTTTTTAGCTGCCTTTACATCGCCATCTCGATATAAAACTACGGCCTGCCAACTAAATAGCAATCCGCAGATAATAGAAACACCTGCATAAATATAGCCCGCAAAACCATATAAAACAGGCATTAAACCTACCGGGATGAGTATCAGAGTAACTAACAAGGTTATCATACTACTGGTTTTATCCCGCTGGGTAGTAGGCAACAGGCGAAATCCCGCCCGCTTATAATCTTCATCCAAAACCCAGGCAATAGCCCAAAAATGCGGAAACTGCCATACAAATTGTATCAGGAAAAGAATCACAGGTATCCAGGAGATTTGCGGACGATCAAATGCGGCAAAATAACCAATCAATGGAGGTAATGCCCCCGGAAAAGCGCCAATAAATACCGCAATTGGCGATTTACGCTTCATTGGGGTATATAAAACCGCGTACAATAAAATAGAGAAAACAGAAAGTACTCCGGTTAAGAAATTCAATCTTACCAGGATTAAAGTACCCAATATCCCCATAAATAAGCTTAACACCAGAGCCTGGCCGGTGGTCATTCTGCCCGCAGGAATAGGCCGGTTCATGGTTCGTAACATTAGCTTATCCAGATCCTTCTCCATAATTTCGTTGAAGCCGTTTGCCGATGAGGTTACCAGAAATCCACCTATGGTAAGGATTAACCAGTTCATCCAGATCACATTTCCCTGAACTTCGCTGCCAATTAAAAAAGAAACGGAGGCCGAAAACACCACCGTGAGCGTGAGTCTTAACTTAATTAATTTATAAAAATCAGATAAAAAGTTTTTCATGCTAAATCCTACTATACAATTTATTCCTTCCCAACAATAGCATTAAATAATATTGTGCCCCAAACAATATACAGGCTAATACCAAATGGGTAGTTTGTGCTACCGGCGGCAAAGCTAAGTACGATAAAATAATGCCAGACAGTATCTGCAAACCTATAAGTATCAAAACAGCCAGCACATATTTAAACTGATGGCCTTTCATCACATATCTGGCCCGCACCATCACAAACAATACAATATTGACAATTAATACCAAAATGGCCAAATCCCGGTGGATATCAAAGGTTATCCCTAAGTTAGAAACCCATTCAGAACGATTTAAGTTATTCATTGCTACGGCTAAGGCATCAACCTGCTCTCGTACAGTTGTACCTAAAAGAATCTGCACCACGGTAAGCAACATGGCCACCATAGCCCATATTTTCACATATTTTGTAGGAGTACTAGTCAGCAAATGGCGGTCTCGCAGAATGCGGGCTTTAAAATAAGTAGCAATGCAAATCGCCAAAATAGCTATGGCCAGTAACATATGCAACGTTATCAGCCAGGGCATTAAATTGGTAGATACCACAATAGAACCCAACCAGCCCTGAAAACCTACCAGGAACAAATTGAGCAAACTTAAAAAGAAAATACTTTTGGATAATCGGAAATATGTAAAAGAGTAGATAAAACAAGCTATCAGCAAGAATCCAAAAACAACACCCACCAACCGATTAATGTATTCAATCCAGGTGTTTAGCGCATTAAATTCTTCAGCTTTTAAAATGCTTTCGTCATTGCGTATGCGCTCGGCCATTTTGCCATAGCCCAGTACATCCAGCATATGAGCAAAACGTTGGTTTTTGGCTACCCGTTTCTCAACATATTTTTCCCGGTAATTAGCGGGTAACTCAGAAGCATTAGTTGGAGGAATATATTTATCGAAGCATTTAGGCCAATCTGGGCAGCCCATCCCCGAACCAGAACTGCGCACCACTCCACCAGCAAGAATTAAAACAAAAAGAGTGATTATGGTGATGAGGCTAATGTTTAAAAATCTCTTTTCGCTGGCGGGATACATTTTCAATTAGATGGTGAAATAAGAAGCGCTTATTTAAAAAAATCAGTTGGCGGTAAATTATTACCACCAACTGATACGGTATTTTTTGCGGAAGGTTATTAAACCTCTTCTACAGCTTTTTGAACCGGATTATTTTTCAGCCATTCATTCTGTATGCGTTCTGCTTCTGCATTTCCTTCAAAGTCATGTGGAAGATTAGAACTCATCGTTTCAGAGAAAGGTGTGGTTTGCATAATAAAATCTGTATCATGACCAGGTTTGCTGTAATCATAAGGCCAGCGGTAAACCGTAGGAATTTCTCCAGGCCAGTTACCGTGAAGGTGCTCAACCGGAGTAGTCCACTCCAAAGTGTTGGCATTCCATGGATTTTGAGTAGCTTTTTTACCGTAAAAGATAGAGTAAAAGAAGTTCCACAAGAAAGCAACCTGTGCTAAAGCGGAAACTATAGCCGCCCAGGTAACAAAGGTATTTACGGTTAACCATTCTTTCATGAACTCAAATTCAGTAAAAGCATAGTAACGACGAGGTACTCCATCTAATCCCATGAAGTGCATTGGGAAGAATACCAGGTAAGCACCAATAAATGTTAACCAGAAGTGCAAATATCCTAACTTCTCATCCATCATACGGCCAAACATTTTAGGGAACCAGTGGTAAACACCGCACAGCATTCCAAAAATAGCCGCAGAACCCATTACCAGGTGGAAGTGAGCAACTACAAAATAAGTATCGTGTAAGTTGATATCCAGGGTAGCGTTTCCTAAGAAGATACCAGTTAAACCACCAGAAATAAAGAAGGAAACCAGACCGATAGCAAATAACATAGCCGGAGTAAAACGGATGTTACCTCTCCATAGAGTAGCCAGATAGTTGAAAGTTTTTACTGCCGATGGAACCGCAATAATTAAGGTAGTGATCATAAATACTCCACCTAAGAACGGATTCATACCGGTAACGAACATATGGTGTCCCCATACGATGAACGATAGAACAGTAATACCGATCAAAGAGTAAACCATGGCATGGTAACCAAAAATTGGCTTACGAGAATTTACAGAAATTACTTCTGAAGTAATACCCAGAGCCGGCATAATTACGATGTAAACCTCAGGGTGACCTAAGAACCAGAATAAGTGCTCCCATAAAATTGGGCTACCACCTTGGTTAGGCAATACCTGACCAGCTACCACGATGTCAGAAAGATAGAAGCTGGTTCCGAAGCTACGGTCGAAAATTAAAAGTACTACCGCCGATACCAATACCGGGAATGAAAGTACACCCACAATGGCTGTTAAGAACAAAGCCCAGATAGTTAAAGGCATTTTCCACATATCCATTCCTTTGGTACGCATGTTCAATACCGTACTGATATAGTTTAATGCTCCCATTAAAGAGGAAATAATAAACAGGAACATGCTTGTAAGCCAAAGTGTCATTCCAATACCAGAACCTGGAATGGCTTTAGGCAAAGCCGATAAGGGCGGATATACAGTCCATCCGGAGCTGGCAGGACCAGTTTCGGTGAAAAAAGATCCCATCATGATCACACAGGCAGCAAAAAAGAACCAGTATGATAACATGTTCATGAAAGGAGAAGCCATATCCCGGGCGCCTAACTGCAAAGGAATAAGTAAGTTACTGAAAGTACCACTTAAACCGGCAGTTAATACAAAGAATACCATCATGGTACCATGAATAGTAACTAAGGCCAGGAAGAAGTCAGGCTTAATTCGGCCGCCTTCTGCCCATTTTCCCAGAAAAGTTTCCAACAAGGGGAAAGTTTTATCAGGCCAGCCTAATTGAAGGCGGAAAAGAACAGATAAAATCATGGCGATAACAGCCATGAAGATACCAGTGATCAAGAATTGCTTTGCAATCATTTTATGATCCTGGCTGAAAATGTACTTCGTTATAAAGGACTCTTTATGGTGATCATGACCATGATCATGATGATTTAGTACGGCTGAATCGTGTAATGCAGTGCTTGCCATAGTCTCTCTTATCTATTTATATTAGTATTTAACGCAACTTTATCATGTTCAGCAGCTTGCTTGTTGTCAGCCATCTGAAGCTCTTTTTTCACTTCATCAGTATATAACAGTGGTTGTTTAGCAATCCACTCATTATATTCCTGCTCGCTCACTACTCTTACTTTAGCCTGCATGTTGTAATGCCCGGCCCCGCAAATTTTGGCACATAATAAAGTATAGTCGTAATTAGGATCATTGCGTTTTTCCCGGATCTGTGCTGTAGTCATGTCTGGGGTAAACTGGAAGTAGGTAGGCATTCCTGGCACCGCGTTCATTTGCACCCGGAAATCAGGGATGTAAAAACTATGCAATACATCTTTAGAGCCTATCATTACTCTAACCGGACGATTAACTGGCAATACAATTTCTCCGGCAAGTTTATCATCCCAACTTTTACGGTCTTTAAAATCAATACCCAGTCCATTGGTTGGTGAAATCAGTTTATAATTGCTTAAGCCAATTTCATTATCCTCACCTGCATAGCGGATATTCCATTTAAACTGCTCACCTCTTACTTCAATGTGTAAAGCTCTCTTTTGATCTTCTTCGCTTGGATTGGTAATACCTCTCCAGGTAAAAAATCCGATTAAAACCAACACGGTTAAAACAATAGCTGGAACAATAGTCCACAAACGCTCAATAGCGTTGTTATGTGGATAGAAGTAAGCTTTACGATTTTCAGAGCCTCTGTATTTAAAGGAGAATCCGAAAAGGAAAATATGTGTTAGAATAAATACAATAGTGGTAATGATTACCGTGATATTGAACATGAAGTCGATTTTCTTACCATGTTCAGAAGCAGCACCCATGATGCTCATGCCGCCATGTACAGTATATGACCAGTACACGCCATATAAGCCAACAACTAAAGCGATGATGAAAAGTACACCCTGGAGTTTACCCCATTGAATTGCTGCTTTCTTATCCTGCATTTCGCGGCTTAACTCATACACACGCAAAACTTTACCGATAATGCCTATGAATACGCAAAGCAGGAAGAATAGTAAAACATAATACGCTGCAGATTTATATACCGGCGTATGGTCAACTTCTGGTTTGATTTGAGAATATGCATACTTGGTAGTATCCACATCGGTGCTAATTAAAGGAGTGGAGGCAGGGCTCAACACTGTGGTATTTGCTTTACTAGCGGAATCAGAATCAACCGCAGTCGTAATTGATGCAATGGTTGTATCCTTGGCTTGTGCACGCGATGAAATATTGGCACCCATCAGGATACACAAAACCATCAACGTGGCGATTGGTCTGATATTAAATATTTGTTTTAAACCCATTTTATTATTGAACAATACGTTATTACGTAAATTAATCCATTTTAAACTTTAAACCTGATGATGCACACTTTCATCCAAAAACGGATGGTTAACCGGCACTAATGACTTTTTACTTAAACGGGTTAAACCTAAGAAAATGAATAAACCCACAAATCCTACGGCAACACCTATTTCAATTAAGCCAAAAGTTCTGTGCTCAGCTACGGTTCCAGGCATAATCATCATATAATAATCTAACCAATGACCGCATAATAATAAGATACACACAAACATTAAGGTATTCATACGGCGTTTAGAATCGCGTGTCATCAAGATTAAAACCGGAGCTGCAAAGTTAATCACAATATTAAGCCAAAACCAAGGATAATATTCAGGCTCAAAGCGTTTATAGAAATAAACGGTCTCTTCAGGCATGTTTGCGTACCAGATTAATAGGAACTGGGCAAACCAAACATAGGTCCAGAAAATAGAGAATGCAAAAACCAGTTTTCCTAAATCATGTAAGTGATTATCATTAATCCATGACATGTATCCGGCTTTTTTAAGGAAAATTACGGTCAGGGTAATTACGCATAATCCGCTTACCCACATAGCCGCAAAATTATACCAGCCAAACATGGTAGAGAACCAATGGGCCTCTAATGACATGATGGTATCAAACATCCAGATTGGGGTAGTAAAACCGAAAATTACCAGAAAAACTGCCGACCATTTAAAGCTCTTTTTGTAGTTTGTTAATCCACCTTCTAAATCTTCCCGATCGGTAAATTTAGACATCAGCCAGGCAAAAAAGCTATAAACTCCTAAAAAGATCACCATGCGGGTCATAAAGAAAGGTACATTTAGGTATCCGGCTTTTCCAGCAATTATAGAATCATAGTTGGGATGAGACGGATCGGTAATACCTTCCTGATGCCAGTGATGATATAAGTTATGCGAGAACAAGCCGGTGCCAACTACCACAATCAGGATTAAGGAAGCAATAGGCAATACCCGTGCATAAGCTTGCGGAATACGCAGTAAGCCGGTTGGCCATCCAGATTGTGCTACATATTGCACAGAAAGGAAAAACAAACTTTGGGCGCAAATACAAGTAAAATAATAAGCCATTAGCAACAGGTTAGCAAAAGTACGCTCTTGCTGGCCAGAAAATAAACCAAAAGCGGTTACTGCAATACCGATTACAATAGCTATCAGGCTCCAGGTTTTTACTTTACCTGGAAAATTAAATTGCTCAGAGAAATTATGAGTATGAGTATGGTTTTCCATCTGTTTTAAACAATTGACTACTGTAATTTTTGTAATTCATGAACGTACATAACTATTTTCCAGCGCTCATCAGGAGTTAACTGATATTTATGTGGTCCCATTAAGTTAAGTCCATAAGTGATGGTGTGAAAAATCTTTCCATCAGTCAAATCTTTCATGGCGCCACCTCTGGAAGAAGTACCGGTTGCATAAGATGGCGGGGCCGGGAATTTATCCATCTTCACGATAGAACCATCTCCGTGTCCTTGGTATCCATGGCAATGAGAACACATGCTTACATACAGGCTTTTTCCTTCCTCTAAGTTAGCCTTGGTTACCGGAAACGGGTTAGACAAATTCTGGCTTGCTGCCTGATAACCTTCCGGAGTGTTAGGATATTCATCTACCCGATCAAAACCTACCGGATTTGTATGAGCCGGAGGATTTTGGGCCGTTTGTCCATTTTTAAAGTTTGGATTAGGCTCATCAGGCTTATAGGCCTTAGATTTATACATATTGGGCGCATATTCCCAACCCGGGCTACGCTTATCAGAGCAGGATGATATAACTGCCGCCGCTGCAAAAGTTAAAAAAGCAGCACTTACTAATCGGAGCTTATTCATAACTAACATATTTCCTTTCATTGTGCTTAATTTCTACTGCACCAGCTTCTTTTAAAAGAGTATTAATTTTATCAGGATAAGGATTGTGTTTGGCGTCAATGGCAATTACAAACCGGTCGTGAGTAGCACGCAGGTCCATTACACGGGGTGCCCTTCCTGGGAATAAATGGTTTACAAAAAAGTAGGTTCCCACCATTCCAAATGCACAAAACAGAACCGTTAACTCAAACATTACAGGAATAAAATCCGGAAATGAGAAAGCAGGTTTACCACCAATATTCATAGGCCAGTCATACACCAACATGTAATAAATCATGCTGAATGCAGTAATGGTACCCGCAATACCGAAGCAAAATGCTCCAATTCCTAAGCGGGAACGTTTAATGCCCAATTTATTTTCAATTCCATGGATAGGCATCGGGGTAAACACATCATAAATGCTGATGTTGTTCTCCTGAAGCTTATCGATTCCATGCATCAGATCATCCGGATCTTCAAAATGACCTAAAATATATTTCGTTTTGCTCATTTTTAATTTTTTGCGTATTCGTTTTCTTGTGGGATACTGTCAAATTTACTCAATGACTCCAGGTAGTATTCAGCATGATCGGCTTTAACAGCTTTTTCACGAATCAGCTTTTGTTTAGCCTGATCACTGGAGCTTTTTAGTAAAAGTTTTACCTCTGCAATAGCAATAGCCGGCAGCACTCTCAGGAATAACAAGAATAAAGTGAAGAACACCCCGATAGACCCAATAAATACACACACATCTATAACGGTTGGGTAAAACATCGCCCAGCTAGATGGCAGGAAATCACGGTGCAATGAGGTAACGATAATTACAAAGCGTTCAAACCACATACCAATATTTACCACGATAGATAAAATCCAGGAAGCGGCAATGCTGGTACGGATTTTCTTGAACCAGAATAACTGCGGAGAAATTACGTTACAAGTCATCATGATCCAGTAAGCCCACCAGTAAGGTCCACTAACACGATTTAAGAATGCATATTGCTCATACTCTGCGCCAGAATACCAGGCAATAAATAACTCGGTTAAGTAAGCCACACCTACAATTGAACCAGTTAAGATGATAATCTTATTCATTGATTCAATGTGGAACATGGTGATGTAATTTTCAAAACCCATTACTTTACGCACAACCAACATCAGGGTTTGTACCATGGCGAAACCAGAGAAAATAGCCCCTGCCACAAAGTAAGGAGGGAAAATGGTGGTATGCCATCCTGGAATTACCGAAGTAGCAAAGTCCATGGATACGATGGTGTGTACAGAAAGTACCAGCGGAGTAGAGATACCGGCTAATATTAAACAAACCAATTCAAAACGCTGCCAGGTTTTTACCGAACCATTCCAGCCGAAAGAAAGGATGGAGTAAATACGGCGGCGTAAACCGGTTGCACGGTCGCGGATGGTAGCAATATCAGGTAATAAACCGGTATACCAGAATAATAAGGATACCGAGAAGTACGTAGAAATTGCAAACACGTCCCAAACTAAGGCTGAGTTAAAGTTAACCCATAAAGAGCCAAATTGGTTAGGCAATGGTAAAGCCCAGTAAGCCATCCAAGGGCGGCCCATGTGAGCAACAATATACGTGGCCGCACAAATAACCGCAAAAATGGTCATGGCTTCGGCCGAACGGTTAATGGAGTTTCTCCAGTTTTGGCGGAATAATAATAATACCGCCGAGATGAGGGTACCGGCGTGACCAATACCTACCCACCATACGAAACCGGTGATATCCCAGGCCCAACCTACTGTTTTGTTTAATCCCCAGGCACCAATACCAAACCAAAAGGTATAGCTAATGGATACAACCCATAACAAAGCACCCAGTGCTGAAACAATAAAGCCGATCCACCAGGCTTTGTTGGGTTTATTTTCTACCGGAACCAAAATATCGTCAGTAACCTGGGCGTAGGTAATATTTTCGCCCGTTACTAATGGTTCTCTAAGTATCGATTCGTGATGAGATGACATATATCTTTAAAATTTCTATGAATGAAATAGTCTTAAGCCTCTACAATATTTCTAACCTTGGTTTGGTATCCAACCCCAGGCATGGTATTGATTTCTTCTAATACATAATAAGTACGCTCGCTGGTCAATGCTTTAGATACTTCAGATTCCGGATCATTTGCATCTCCGAAAATGATAGCATTAGTTGGACAAGTTTGCTGACAAGCAGTTTTAACATCTCCATCTTTCAGCGGACGTTTTTCCATTTTAGCATTCAGTTTTCCGCTCTGAATACGTTGGATACACATAGAGCATTTCTCCATAACCCCTCTGGAACGAGAAATTACATCTGGATTTAATACTAACTGTGTAAACTCATTGTTCATGTAGTTATCAAAACGAGAGTCATTCCAGTAGTTAAACCAGTTGAAACGACGCACTTTATACGGACAGTTGTTAGCACAGTAACGAGTACCAATACAACGGTTATAAGCCATATGGTTTAATCCGTCTGAAGAGTGCATGGTGGCAATTACCGGACAAACAGTTTCGCAAGGAGCATGCTCACAATGCTGACACATCATCGGCTGGTGTATAACCGATACTTTGTCCATGTTATCCAGACTCTTGATTTCGTCTTCTTCGGTTACTTTTTTACCGCCCTCATCGAACGTATAGTAACGGTCAATGCGGATCCAGTGCATCTCACGACGGCGACGTACTTCATCACGACCTACAACCGGAATGTTATTCTCGGCGTTACAAGCTACAATACAAGAACCGCAACCAGTACAAGCATTCAGGTCAATTGCCATTACCCAGTTATGTCCAGGCTGCTCGTAGGTTTTCCACAGATCGTACTTTTTCTCGTGACCTTTTCCGGTACCAGCGTACGGATCTTGCAGATATTCTTTTAAAGTAGTTTCACGGATAATATTTCTTCCTTCAATAGAGTGGTGAGTTTGGGTTTGAGCCAACTCATATTTTCCACGGGCTTTGCTAATACTAGCAGAAGTAACGTTTTGGAAAGTACCATTATTGAAACTGATGAAAGGATAAGCATTCTTTCCTACTTCAACAGCAGCTTTACCAGCTTTAGAACGGCCATAACCCACAGCGATAGAAACGGTTCCAACCGCCTGACCTGGTTGTAATAACACCGGCAGGATCACGCTGTATTTGTCTGTTTTAACTTCAGCTAAATCGGTTTCGCGAAGACCTAATTTCTCAGCATATTTTGGAGCAATTGCAATGTAGTTATCCCAGGTTACTTTAGAAACCGGATCTGGCATCTCTTGCAACCAAGGGTTGTTAGCTACTTTACCATCACCTAAAGCTACACTTTCATAAACCTGCAATTCAACTGAGTTATCGCCACCTTTCGCCAGAGCTTCGCTCCGCTTAACAATAGTTTGCGCTACACCGTTTAATTCGCGGGTAAAAGTGTAAGAACCGGCTGGTTTTTCAGTCAGTGAAACAGAACCTTTCTGAAGTAATTCTTTCCAGCTAGATCCGGTTTTAGGGAATATATTTTTAGTCCAGTTGTTCTGAACGTATTGGTAATAATCTTTTACAGCATTATCAGACCAAGTTAACAAGCTTTCTTCTGCCGAACGGGTTTGATTAATTGGGCTGATGGTTGGCTGGGTGATGGTATAATATCCTTCAATCGGATTAGCATCTCCCCATGACTCCAAATAATGATGATTAGGAGCAATTACCTGGCATAAAGAAGCGGTTTCATCTGCACGATCGGCAAAAGAAACTCGCAAAGCTACTTTACTTAAAGCATCCGTAAATTCTTTAGAATCTACATAGTCGTAAGCCGGGTTGCTGTTTAAGAAGAATACTGCATCTACTTCGCCGCGTTTCATTTCATTGATGAACTCAACAAACTCGGCATCGTTACCCGCGTATTGTAAAGAAGCATTATCCAGATCGATGGTGTTGCCATAGCTTCCAAGCAGGGAGTTGATGGCGTTTACCAGGATTTGAGTAGCCACATCGTTAGAACCTGCTACTACCAAAGCCTTGCCTTTTGCCTGCATTAATTCTTTTGCAACCAAGGTAATGGCTGTATCGGCATTAGGATTATTGGCCAGTTTTTTACCGCCAGCCAAATTTCCGCCTAAAGCATTATATAAATTGATTAAGGCAATTCCTTCTTCAGATGGTTTCAGAGGTACGCGGGTATCGGCATTGGTTCCAGTCATGCTCATTCCAGCTTCAAACTGGATATGGCGTGACATTTTTTTGTTTTTCAATGCGTCATAGCTCCGGTTAGAAACGTATTGACGGCTAAATTCAATTGGTGAAATCCATGTTCCCAGGAAATCTGCGCCAAAGCTTACAATAAGGTCTGCTTTGTCAAAACGATATTTCGGAAGCACAGCTTTACCAAAACTGTTTTCATTAGCTTTAATGATACCGGTATAAGATACGGCATCTACCTGTACATGTTTGGTGTTTGGATATTGACCAATAAAATCGGCAATAACAGCCTTAGTTGAAGGGCTGTTAATGGTAGATGAAACAATACGGATTTTTTTACCGCCAGCTTGGATTTTGTTCAGCTCGCCTTTTACAAACTGATCTAATTTATCCCAGGCAGTAAGGTTACCATTGTAGGTAGGTCCTTTTAATTTAGATACATCATACAAGTCTAAAACTGAAGCTTGTCCACGGGCGTTTAACCGGCCTTTGCTCAGCAAACAGTTAGGATTACCTTCAATTTTGATTGGACGGCCTTCGCGGGTTTTAACCAACACGCTATGACCATTAAAAGTAGATGCGTAATAATTGGCTACACCCGGAACAACTTCTTCGGGCTTTACCAGATAAGGAATAGATTTAGTTACCGGCGCTTTATTACAAGCGGCCAAGGTTACTGCACCCAGTCCAAAACCAAGCGCTTTTAAGAAATCACGGCGAGGAGTTACGGTGCTTAAACCGGCTTCGCTCAACACTTCTTCAATAGGAAGTGTTTCGGCAAACTCGCCTTTGTTTTTTTCTACAAACTCTTTACTGTTATGCAGTTCTTCTAAACCTTTCCAGTATTTTTTATTGCTTTCCATTTAAGCTATATAAACTGTATATGTAAGTTCTTAAAATATTTATTAGTAATGGCATTTACCGCACTCTAAACCACCCAGAACGGCAGCAGTAACTTTCTCGCCTTTTTTCAAGCGGTCGTGAGCTGCAATTACCTTATCGTAATAAGCATTGTCCTTATGGTTTACCTCAGTTTCTTTATGGCAGTTAATACACCATTTCATGGTTAATGGAGAGTATTGATACACTTCTTCCATAGTCTGAATTGGGCCATGACATTTTTGGCATTCAATACCGGCAACCTTTACGTGCTGAGAGTGGTTGAAGTAAGCAAACTCAGGCAGATTGTGGATACGTACCCATTCAATCGGCTTCTGATTCTCACCATATACTCTGGTATCCGGATTGTAATCCAAAGCTTTGTATATCTTTTGAATTTCCGGAGAAATTTCACCATTGTATTTTTCTGTAGCCTGTACATAGTTATGACAGTTCATACACACATTCAGTGAAGGGATAGTGGCATTTTTGGATTTGAATGCACCGGTATGGCAATACTGACAATCAATTTTATTGATTCCGGCATGTAATTGATGCGAGAACTTAATAGGTTGCACCGGCTGATATCCTGTTTGAACGTTGGTGTTCCACATAGTCATCCATCCAAATGAACCTAAAACAATTGCAGTAAGAAGAACTACAAAGAATAAGAACTTTTTATTCTTAGCCAGCTTTTTCAAGCCTGCCAATTTTTCTTTCTTTTCGCCTTCCTCTTCCTCTTCAACCTCAACGCCCTGCTTTTTCATTATCAAGCGCTCCAGAGTTCCGATAACACGGTTTAACACCAGAATAACCAGGAATGCGATAACCACAACAGCAATCAGACCAATCAGCATGAAATTACTCACGCCACCGCCCTGAGCTTCAGCATGAGCACCTTCGGCGCCACCGCCAGCAGCACCACCAGGTGCAGCAGCAGGCTTATTCTCTTCTGCTTTGATGTAGGCATAAATGTTCTTTACGTCATCGTCAGAAAGCTCAGAAAAAGCGGTCATCATGGCCGGCTTGTTCTCTTCATACAATTTTTTGGCCGCCGGGTCGCCTGAAGCAATCATTGCCGGAGCGTTTTTGGTCCATTTTATTAACCAAGCCTCATCATGACGCTCATTAATCCCTTTTAATGCCGGGCCCACTACCTTTTTGTCAATGGCATGGCAGGAAGTACACTTCTGCTTAAAAATTGCAGCTCCGGCTTTGGCATCTTGAGCAAAAGCGCCCGACACAGAGGCAATACATAAAGCAGAAATCAAGGTCAGTGCCCTGGTAACACTTCTTAAATACAATGAGATGCTTCTCATATTAATCAGTTATGCTAAATTTTTAATGTAAATTATTGAAAAACATTAACCACAGATGTCTGTTAAATCAACATTTTTTCGGTTGACAAAAGTATGCTTTATTCAAACAACGATGACAATTAGCTGACTATTATTCCTAATTTATAACGATTCTAAATAGACTGAAAATCATCTTTTTCATGCTAAAAGAACTATTATTTAATCGGCTTTAAAACCGCAACGCAGTTTTTATGTCATCTAATTTTATTGCTTCAACACCCAGGCAAAAATCAGA
This sequence comes from Daejeonella sp., assembly GCA_035631395.1. Classification (GTDB taxonomy): domain Bacteria; phylum Bacteroidota; class Bacteroidia; order Sphingobacteriales; family Sphingobacteriaceae; genus Daejeonella. The sequence continues at coordinate 15,506 of DASQIU010000195.1, forward strand.
GGGGCCACAATGGTAGCATCAGACTCAACAATAAACTTAGGTGTATGAATATCTAATTTCCCCCAAGTGATCTTTTCATTAGGCACGGCACCAGAATAAGACCCAAATGAGGTGGTAGAATCAGAGATCTGGCAGAAATAGCTCCAGAATGGAATATTTTCCATTTCCAGATCCTGATAAAGCATCGGCACCACGCAGATCGGGAAGTCTCCGGCAATACCACCGCCAATCTGGAAAAATCCTATTCCTTTACCATCTGAGTTTTTAGTATACCAGTCGGCCAACCAACCCATATATTCAATACCACTTTTCATAGTAGTGGCTTTTATTTCATTCTTAATTACATAAGAGGCAAAAATGTTTCCCATGGTTGAATCTTCCCACCCGGGCACTACAATCGGCAGGTTTTTCTCGGCCGCAGCCAGCATCCAGGAGTTCTTCGGGTCTATTTCATAATACTGCTCCAAATCGCCGCTCAACAGCATTTTGTACATGTATTCATGTGGGAAATAACGTTCGCCAGCCGTATCAGCATCTTTCCAAATTTTATAGATATGTTTTTGCAAACGACGGAAAGCTTCTTCTTCCGGAATACAGGTATCAGTTACCCGGTTATAATGATTTTCTAAAAGGTCCCATTCATCCTGAGGGCTCAGGTCACGGTAATTAGGAACCCGTTTATAATGCGAATGGGCTACCAGGTTCATAATATCCTCTTCCAGATTGGCGCCGGTACAGGAAATAATAGCTACCTTATCCTGACGGATCATCTCGGCTAATGAAATTCCCAGCTCGGCGGTACTCATGGCGCCGGCAAGGGTAATCATCATTTTACCGCCTTCATCCAGGTGAGCTTCATAACCTTTCGCTGCATCCACCAAAGCCGCTGCATTAAAGTGCAGGTAATTTTTCTCAATAAATTGAGAAATGGGTCCTCTTTGAATACTCATAATCTTAAAATTAGTGTGGCAAAAATACCATTTAAGGGCAGGAATACAAACCTTTTCACGCAGCCCGGCCAAATGCAGCAACAGCCATCAGGTTCTAAAAAACAAATTTATATTTGTAACCTATGAGCAAACCCTTTTTAAAACATATTATTGTTTTATTATTCCTACTCTGTCCATTTGCTAACAGCTTCGGACAGAAGAAGTTATTGAAAAAGTTTCTATCCAACGAAAAAGACACCACACGCTCCAGCAGCTTTTTGCCGCTCCCGGCTGCAGGCTATTCCCAGGAAACAGGAATAGAAGTTGGTCTTGTACCACTCTACTCATTTTATACCGACCGTCAGGATACCACTGTGCGGAGTTCCAGCATAACGGGAGTAGCCACCATCACCACTAAAAAGCAGTTGAATCTGCACCTGAAATCAGATATCTGGTCTCCAGGCAATAAATATCATTACCAAGGAGAACTTCGCTACAAATATTTTCCCTTAAATTTTTACGGAATAGGCTCAGCAACCCGCCAGGCTGATGAGCAACTAATAACCCAAAAATTGGTACGCCTTGGCGCCGATATCGAAAAAAAGTCAGGCAGGCTTACTTATACCGGTATCAACCTGAGCTTTGATCAATATAGGTTCAATTATGGCAATAGTAATCCGGGCATGTTTAACAATAGCTTGGGAGACTTTATCTTCCCCAATCCTAATCAGGATGTGGAAGGCAAAGACGGCGGCAAAGTACTTTTTGCAGGGATATCGCAAATTCTGGACAGCCGCAATTCCAACACCTATCCTACTAAGGGTATCTACATGCGTTTAAACTATTCCTATGCACCCGATTTTTTCGGCAAGGGCAATTTTAACGGAAGCTTTGTCAAATTTGATTTCCGTGGATTTAAAAGTCTGAACAGCAAATTAATGCTAGGCCTTAATGCCAATTACCAGACCCTGCAAGGCAAGAGCTTACCTTTTTACCTGTTACCCCAGTTAGGAAACGACCAGATGATGCGTGGTTATTATAGCGGCCGCTACCGCGATCAAAATTTAATGGCTGCACAGGCCGAATTAAGATACCGATTTAATCCGCGTTTCGGTCTGGTCGGTTTTGTGGGCACCGGAGCTGTTTACCAAAATGGCTCAGGAGGTGTTTTCAAAAATGACACAGGGAGGCAATTGATGCTAAGTCAGTTCAAACCCTCTTATGGAGGCGGTTTCCGTTATTTCTTTGATGTAGAACGCGGCTTGAGCGTTAGAATGGATTATGGTATAGGCGAAAAAAGACCCGGCGAAAAAAGACAAACCGGCGTCTATTTTGGCTTAGGTGAATCCTTTTAAAAATAAGAATCAATTACATTAAAAACTGAACATATGAAGTACATCATCGCCTTTATTTTATCTCTAACAGTCAGCTTTAATTCTTTTTCTCAGAATAAAATGACGCCTGAACTGCTCTGGTCATTAGGCCGGGTTAGCGGTACCGGTCTTTCCAAAGACGGGAAAAACATTGTTTATTCGGTATCTACGCCCAATATCCAGGAAAACAAAAGCAAAAAAGTTTACTATTCCATCCCGCTGCAGGGTGGTAATCCGGTAGTAATTAGTAATCCTGATTCTTTAGTAAGAAACAAAAACATTTCGCCCAATGGCAAATACATCGTTTACGATAAAGAAGTAAAGATCACCAAAGTTAGAGGAACTGATTTTTACCCTGAGCTAATTAAATCCAACGCCTACATCTACAACGATCTGGATTACAGACATTGGGATACCTGGAATGAAGGCCAATACAACCATGTATTTGTGGCTTCGTTAGAGGGTGGCAAAAAGATAAATGAGAAAGATTTAATGCCTGGAGAACCTTATTACAGTCCGCAGCGTCCTTTTGGCGGCGATGAAGATTATATATGGAGTCCCGACAGCAAATACATCATCTACGTATCTAAAAAGAAAACCGGTAAAGCTTATACTTTCAGCACCAATACTGATCTGTACCAGTATAATATAGAAACCGGAACTACCACCAATTTAACCGAAGGCATGCTGGGGTATGACCAAAATCCGGCTTATTCTGCCACAGGTACCTTGGCCTGGTTAAGCATGCGCCGTGATGGTTTTGAAGCCGATAAACAAGACCTGGTTATTATTCGTGGTAACGAAAAAATAAACTTGACCCAAAACCGCGATGATATTCACGTTTCGGGTTTTAAATGGAGTAATGACGGGAAAGAAATTTATTTCTGGGCTCCGGTAAAAGCTACCGACCAATTGTTTAAAGTATCGGTTACTGCCCCTTACACCATTAAGCAAATTACTAATGGCGAACACCAGATTGGCGGTATCATTGCTGAATCCGGCAATGAACTATTCATCTCCCGCACCGATATGAATCATGCTGCTGAATTATTTGCCGTTAATAAAACCAATGGAAAATTGCGTCAGCTTACTCATGTAAATGATGCCATTTACAACAACCTGTCTTTAAGCAAAACTGAAAAAAGAACTGTAACTACCGTTGATGGCAAACAAATGCCTACCTGGGTTATTTATCCGCCAGATTTTGATCCGAATAAAAAATACCCAACCTTATTATTCTGCTTAGGTGGCCCGCAAGGTACAACCCCGCATTATTCTATGCGCTGGAATTTCCAGTTGATGGCTGCACAAGGTTATATTGTAGTAGCGCCAGATCGTCGTGGAGTATTTGGCAACGGTACGCAATGGACCGAGCAAGTGAGCAAAGATTGGGGTGGGCTGGTTATCCAGGATTATTTATCAGCCATTGATGCCGTATCTAAAGAAGCTTATGTAGATAAAGATCGCTTGGGTTGTGTTGGAGCCAGTTTTGGAGGTTTCTCTGTATTTATGCTGGAAGCCGTACACAACAAACGCTTTAAAACATTCATTTCCCACGATGGAGTATTTGATTTCAGAAGCATGTATGGCACCACCGATGAAATGTTCTTCGAAACCTTTGAAAAAGGCGGAGCTTACTGGGAAAAAGACAATGCAGTTGCCCAGCGTTCATTTAGCCAGAGCCCAAGTAATTTTGTAGATAAATGGGATACCCCTATCCTGATTGTTCAAGGCGGAAAAGATTACCGTGTACCAATTGAACAAGGTTTACAAGCTTTCCAGGCGGCACAGATCAGAGGAATCAAAAGCCGTTTATTATATCTTCCGGATGAAAACCACTGGGTGTTAAGTGCCCAGAATGCCATGGTTTGGCAGCACGAGTTTTTCAAATGGTTGAAAGAAACGTTGTAGAATGTTTGTAGGGCGTAGTACTGCTACGTCTCCATATTGAATAAAAATTATCCGTAGAGACGTAGCACAAGCTACGTCTCTACGTTTTTAAAACCGGATCTTAAAATGCTCTTTGGCCTGTCCAGGGCGGATAAAAACCAAACCGATCCAAAACAGATCAATAGTGACGCTTACCTGCGGATGATCTTTGATCAGCTGCCAGGCTTCTTTCATGCCCCGGCTCCAATAAATATCATCAAAAATCATCAGGCCATTGGTCGAAAGTTTAGGCAAACACTGGTTAAAATAATCCAATGTTGCCTCTTTACGATGGTTCCCATCTATAAAAACCAAATCCAGGGATTTCATGCCGGCAATCACTCCGGGCAGCAAATCGTCAAAACTCCCAACCATTAGTTCCACATTTTGCAAACCAAGCTGTTTGAAATTTTCAGCGGCAATAGCGGCCGTTTCAGGGCATCCTTCTATACTAATTACCTTCGCTGATGGTGTTGCTTTAGCCAGATAAGCTGTAGTTAAACCTAAACAGGTTCCCAACTCTAAAATGCTGCATGGAGAAAAATGCCTGGCTAACCGGTAAATAAGCTGGGCCAGTTTTTCAGACTTTAACTCATCTTTAGCCAGGCTTTTTACCTGCTTCCGTTTATTTTTATTAATATGCGAACCCGCTCCCAAATCAGTAAGATTTAAATAGCGTTTATCGGCCAACAGCAAACGGCGTAACGCTTCTATATCCTGGTAATTTTCTTTGGCACGAAAATCGTAAATAATTTCATCAACCAATTGATACACAAAGGGAGAATGAACCCCGTGGCGTGTTTTAGCCCCAAGCCGATACTTTACATAATCTGCTACAAATTGCAGGTTTATCATGAAACAAAAATAGAGAAAGGATTAAAAACACAAATTTTAATTAGCATCGCAAAATGAATACGAAAGAGATAAAATCGCTGATTAAGTTATTAGATGACCCCGATACAGAGATTGCGCAGCATGTAGAAGAGAAACTGCTTTCCTATGGCAATGATGTGGTTGAGCTATTGGAAGGCGCCTGGGAGCAATCATTTGATGCTATCCTGCAAGAGCGCATTGAAAACCTGATCCACAAAATCCAATTTCAAAACGTTAAGACTGAACTCAGCTTATGGCTTTTGGGCGGCTCTTTTGACCTGCTGCAAGGACTGCTCATCATCAACAGATATCAATACCCTGATTTAGACGAACAAAAAATCAGAACCCAGATAGAGGATATGAAACGCGAAATCTGGATGCAGCTGATGTATGAAATGAGTCCGGTTGAAAAAGTAAAACTGATCAACCATATCCTATTCACCATCTATGGTTTTTCTGGTAACACCTCCAATCATCAGGACCCCAACAACTCTTATCTGAGCCAGGTAATGGCCACTAAAAAAGGAAACCAAATTTCGCTGGCTGCCATCTATTCTATTATTGCCCAAAAATTAGACATTCCGGTATATGGCGTAAACCTTCCTCAGCACTTTATTTTGGCTTATGTAGATGAAAGCAAACAATACAATCCGGAGAACGGAATATTATTTTACATCAATGCCTTCAATAAAGGATTTATTTTTAATAAAAGGGATGTAGATGCTTTTTTGAAACAGCTAAATATCCAGCCTGATAAGCAATTCTATGAACCTTGCAGCAATGCAGATATTATCCAACGCGTATTGCGCAACCTGATCAGTGCGTACGAAAAATCCGCCACCATACAAAAAGTAAAAGAGCTGGAAGAATTACTGGAAGTTTTCCATAGCTATTAAAGAATATCGTTTAGCTGCAAGCTGCTATCATGAAAGGATAAATCTTATATTCGATATTCTGATCAACAAAAAATGAAGCAGCTAAACCAAACCTTATTACAGGGCCTGGATACCATTATTGTGCGGGTAAGCAATATAGAAGCCTCCAAAAGCTGGTATGAAGATAAATTAGGCTTAACCACTACCTGGTATGAGCCCAGCATGAAACTAGCGGTATTGGATACTCAGGGCAGCACCAGTTTAACCCTCTGGCAAACCGATCAAAAAATAGAGATCAATAAAAATACGGCCAGTTACCCTATTTTCAGAACTCCGGATGCAGCAGCGCTAAATCAGGAACTGCAAAACCGGGGCATTAAACCCGACGGCATAATACAGGATGATTACGTAACCTATTTTTTCTTTTTTGATCCGGATGGAAATGTATTAGAAGCCTGCCAGGTGCATGAATAAAGCCCTGGCAAGCTATATTAAAAGTTTTTTCCCAGGAGAAGTTTAAAACTCCATCATATAGGCCTTCAAAAAGGCATCGATATCACCATCTAAAACGGCCTGGGCGTTAGAAGTTTCATAATTGGTGCGCAAATCTTTAACCAGCTTGTATGGATGCAATACATAATTACGTATTTGCGACCCCCACTCAATCTTTTTCTTGCTGCCCTCTATAGCCGCTGTTGTTTCCTGGCGTTTACGCAATTCTATCTCATATAATTGCGATTTCAACAGGCGCATGGCATTTTCTTTATTCTGCAATTGCGAGCGGGATTCCTGGTTTTTAATAATGATCCCGGAAGGTTTGTGATACAAACGCACTGCGGTTTCCACTTTATTCACGTTCTGGCCGCCGGCACCACCCGAGCGGAAAGTCTCAAATTCAATATCTGCCGAATTTACTTCAATTTCAATGCTGTCATCCACCAGCGGATACACGTAAACTGAAGCAAAAGAAGTATGCCGCTTGGCGTTAGAATCAAATGGCGAAACCCGAACCAGCCGGTGAACCCCATTTTCTCCTTTCAGGTAGCCATAAGCAAAATCGCCTTCAAACTGTAGCGTAACGGTTTTCACACCGGCAACCTCTCCTTCCTGAATATCCTGCTCTATCACTTTATAGCCGCTGTTTTCGCCCCACATAATATACATCCGCATCAGCATCGAGGCCCAGTCGCAACTTTCTGTACCACCGGCGCCGGCCGTAATTTGCATTACCGCATTCAGCTGATCTTCCGGAGCGCTCAGCATATTTTTAAATTCCAGCTCTTCCAGTTTTTTCAAAGCCTCCTCATATTGCTGATTGGCCTCCTGCTCGCTGGCATCGCCCGACTGGAAAAACTCCATCATCACGGCCGCGTCTTCTACCGCCACATCCACTGCCTGGAACGCTTCCGTCCAGGTCTTTTTAGACTTCATCGAGTGGAGCACTTTCTCGGCTTCTTTAGGAGAATCCCAAAAATGGGCTCCCAGTGTTATTTCTTGCTCTTTTTGGAGTTCATCCAGCTTCTTATCGATGTCAAAGATGCCTCCTCAGGGACGTTACTCTGCCCCTTAAATCCTGAATTTGTTCCTTAGTCATGCTGCAAAAATAAAAAAAGAGTTGGGTGTTTAGTTTGGTTGAGAGGTTAATTGAGCGTTGATGAGATAATGATTAAAATTGAAATGTTAAAGGGTTATTTTCCGGGCATTGATCCCATTACGTTGTTCATCAAATAAACATTTAGAAAAGCAATCTCTGCCCCTGTCGGCACCGATAGTCCTGCTTTTCGTTCCAAATCCTCATTCCGCGGGTGGCTTTCTACTCGTAACTAAGGTCTGAAAACCGCTCCATTCCGGGTTTTCCACTACAATCAGGTTTAAAGAGGAAAAGCTTTTGCAAAAAAGGTGTAGGAACACTTTACGAAAGACCTTTCATTTCCAGTATAAAAACAACAAGTATCTCGATTTCAGAAACATCAAAACGTACTTGGATAAATTGACCAAAAACTTCGAAACTTTGATCATTAACCGTTGTAAAGATTCCAGAATTTGATTATATCCTTAGAAGAAAAATAATTTACTGCAAGCCACTAATATGAATTGTCTTCAAGAAAAAGAAAGATTAGATGCAATCTCAAAACTGAAAAGCAAAGATTCATTTATTAAGGAAAGATAAATAGGGAAAAATCAAATACAGCAGCAAAAAAATCAAAAATGCCACCATCATTAAAAAAAGAGGGCGCTCCACCAAATCCATCAGACTTATAAGACACCACCCTCTTTACTGAAGCAAAGATCATTTCTTAAAGAAAGACCCAACTTTATCCATCAGGCCGCCTCCTGCATTTTTAAAAGCATCCATAGCGCTGCTCAAATCCAGTTTATCACCGCCAAAATGTTGCAGCAATCCTTGCAGGCTAAACTCACTGTTATTGGGGTCATTAGTTTTATTCACCAGTTTTCCCATCACATTGGGAATTAAGTTGGAAGCCGTATTTTGGGCTTCTTCCTGTTTTACGCCCATATTGCTCAGTTTGCCGGCAAATACTTCTTTAATTTTGGCCACCACGGGATTATTGGCCAGATCTCCGCCTTGAAAAAGCTGTGCCATTTCGCCCAGTTTTCCTGAGGAAGTTTTTTCGGCCAATACTTCATGAATGGAGCCGGAAGCCGCCTGAATGGCATCTTCATTGTGCTCATTAGGAATTGCGGAATTGCTCACAATGGCATCGCCCGCATTCTCTTTCACTAATCCGATCAGTTTTTCTAACATG
>DASQIU010000196.1:0-14571 GCA_035631395.1 Daejeonella sp.
AAATGCAATGGTTTATTGGTATTGGGTGATGAATATTCGACCATTACTTTCTTTCCATTGGATGGGAAAGTACCATATTCAGGTTTTAAAATGGTTTGATGCAGTTGACCAACCCAATAGCCATCGGCAATGGATAAGTTCAGAAACCCTTTAATCACATTGAAACCTACAACTTCATCAACATGCTGTTGCAGATAAGCTCCAATTTCCTGCCCGGTTTGCTCGGGCGACTTTTTGGATGAACGAGTCAGCGGAAAGGTAACCAGGGTAATCTGGCCTTCAAATTCTTTGCGGGTTTCCTGCAGGGTAAACTGCTCTGAAGGTAAATCAGTATGATATAATTCCTGTACTGCTTTTTGGGCAGTTTGCACTATTTTATTCTCAAGCATCATGTTCTGTCTTCCAGGCTTGCTAGTAGCCTCTGTTTTTAATTTTGGTTTTTTGGGGTGATAAAGTCGGGGTAAATGTAGTCCGAAATTTCACTCAATCATTAGTTAAAGAATTAGTGGCCCGCAACAATATTTCAAAAGCATGTTCGGCCATTTGGTTTTCCTTATCCAGTGTGGGGTTTACTTCTACAATCTCAAAGCAACAAACTTTATCGTTGGTCATTAATCGGGATACCAGGTTGCCTGCTTCCCGCTCCGTAATACCGTTGGGAACCGGGGTTCCGGTGCCTTTAGATATGCTGGAATCTATAGAATCCACATCAAAGGAAACGTAGATCATATCGCAATGATCCAGATATTGCAAGGCATCAATGGCAATGCGTTCAACCCCGCGTTTGCGCACTTCGGCGGTGCTGAAGTTTTTCATCTTATGTTTCTTCAACAAATAATCTTCAGGCGCCTCCGTATCACGCATGGCAATATAAACTACATCCCGATAGGTGGCTTTGGGAGCAATATTTCCAACATTTTTTAATTGGTACCAATAATTGATGGTCTCCTGATCTGGCGTGTTAATTTTAGATTCGATATTATCTTCATCTAAAATCATCGCCATGGGCATGCCGTGTAAATTACCCGAAGGAGTAGTATAAGGCGAATGTAAATCGGCATGGGCATCAATCCAGATAAGACCCAATTTAGCCTTAGGAAATGTCTTTTTAATACCCGAAACCGTTCCGGCAGCCGTACTATGATCGCCGGCCAAAACTACAGGGAACTGGTTATTTTTTAAAGTCTTGGATACCTCATCGGCCACCCGCTCAACCATGGTCAATACTCCGGAAATACGCTTAGCATATTGATTGCCGGTAGATTCTAACAATAAATGATTTTCATTAGGAACCTCAACAGAATTATATTGCTTAAAATAACGGCTACCAAAGTCGAGGGCGGCAATTTTAATCGCATCAATACCAATACTGGCACCGCGAGTTCCCGCTCCTAACTCTGACTTAACCTCAATAATTTGTAATTGGCGCATATTTGGGGGATCAATTTATAAAAAGCGATAAATTGCGTAATTTTTTTCACTATTGATGCTAAGCACCCTGCTTTTTATATCTTTGCCAAAATTATAAAAAAATGCAAAGTTACGCGGAGTTTCTTGATTTAAGCGTTGGATTTCCACAAGAAGGGTTTGAAATCATCGACGATGAATTGTATTTCCATGATCTGAATTTAATGGAAATGATTGAAACCTATGGTACGCCCCTGCGGTTTACCTATCTGCCTATCATCAGTAAAAAAATCCAACAGGCTAAAATATTATTTCAATCGGCTATAATCCGCAATAATTATCGCGGTAGCTATAAATATTGCTACTGTACCAAGAGTTCGCATTTTAGACATATTGTGGAAGAAGCCCTGCGCAATGGTATTCACCTGGAAACCTCATCGGCTTTTGATATGCCCATGATTGATGCCCTGGAGAAAAAAGGCTCGCTTACCAAAGATATCACCGTGATTTGCAACGGTTTTAAAACGTTTCAGTATAAGCAATATATTATTGATATGCTGCACGATGGTTATAAAAACATCATCCCCGTTTTAGACAATAAAGAAGAGTTTAATATTTACGATGACGAACTGGATGTAGAATGCAACCTGGGTATCCGCATTGCTGCGGAAGAACAGCCCGATTCGCAATTTTATACTTCCCGTTTGGGTATCCGTATGGAGGATGTGATTGATTTTTACAATCATAAAATTTCCCAAAACCCTAATTTCAAGGTAAAACTGCTGCATTTCTTCATTAATTCGGGTATTTCTGATACGCCTTATTATTGGAACGAACTTGAAAAATATGTAACGCTTTACTGCAAATTCAAGAAAATAAATCCGCATCTGGATACCCTGGATATTGGCGGCGGTATGCCTTTTAAAGATTCTTTGGTTTTTGATTTCGATTACGAGTATATGGTAAACGAAATTGTAAAACGGATCAAAGAAATCTGTGCCGAACATGATACCCTGGAACCGGATATTATTACCGAATTTGGAAAATATACCGTGGCCGAAGCTTCGGGAATTTTATATAAAGTTATTGGCCGCAAGCAACAAAACGACCGCGAAAAATGGTTAATGCTGGATGGTTCATTTATTACCAACCTTCCGGATGTTTGGGCCTTAAATCAAAAATATATTTTAACTCCCATTAACAACTGGGATTCTGAATACGAACGGGTGAACCTGGGCGGCATTACCTGCGATGGACAGGATTATTACAACCAGGAAGCGCATATGAACAACGTTTTTATGCCTAAAACCCGTAAGGTTCAATACCTGGGCTTTTTCCATACAGGCGCTTACCAGGAGGTTTTAAGTGGATACGGTGGTATTCACCATTGTTTGCTGCCTTCACCTAAACACGTGATCATAAGACGCAACCGTGATGAAACTTTCAACTTTGAGGTTTTTGGCGAAGAACAAAACAGCAAGCAGGTATTGAAAATTTTAGGATATACCTGATAAACAAAAAGACCTTCCAGATTTGGAAGGTCTTTTTTGTAGGGGCCGATCTGCGTATCGGCCCTACCGGTCAAATTTATCTAGCAATTTTACCAGGGTGGCAAAATCCTTAGGATAAGGGGCCGAAAAAGTCATTTCGGTTTCCTCGTTGATCCGTAAAGTAACTTCTTTAGCGTGTAAGGCAAAACGCTTCATGATGGGCAATTCTTCCTGATCCTTGCCCAGCCGATATCCTCTTTTAATTTCAGATAAGAATACAGGCTTACCACCGTACATTTCATCACCGGCAATACAGGCTCTTTGAGCAGCCAAATGGATACGGATTTGGTGCATGCGTCCGGTAATGGGCCGGCATTCTACCAAAGTATAGTGTTTATAATAGCTAAGCGAGTTAAAAACGGTCTCAGAAGGTTTACCTTCCCGGCTGATGGCCACATTTTTATTCCCCAGGTTTAATATGGGCAAATCCACATGCAGATCCTCAAAAATATGAGTACCATTAATAATGGCATGATACACTTTATTTACTTTACGGTGCTCAAATTGCATGGAAACATAGCGGTATGCCTCCGGATTTTTAGCAATAATTATTGCTCCGGAAGTTTCTTTATCCAGGCGATGGCAAATCTGAGCATCAGCCGAATACTGTTTGGCCAGGCGTAACAGGTTAATTTCTCCCCCTTCCCGATCATCTAACGAACTTAGAAACGGAGGTTTATTAACTACAATCAGATCATTATTTTCAAAGAGGATCAGATCCTCGAATTTTGGAAATTTCACTTTATAAAAATTAATCGGCAAAAATACTATTTATTCCGCTTTTAAGATGTATGGTCAACCAATACAGCAAAGCAGCTGCTCTTCTGGAAAAGATGTGTTTAAATCAGGATATAGCTCAATTAAAAGCTAACGGGATTTACTAATCAATTTAATTCCACCTACCGGGATATATACCGATCATATGATTGGAAAGGCAAGCTGATCAGAGCAAGACGCCCCGCATAATGGTAACGGCGATGGAAAAATAGATAACCAAACCAGTAACATCCACCAGGGTAGCCACAAAAGGAGCCGAAGAAGCTGCCGGGTCGGCGCCTAGTTTTTTCAGCAATAATGGAAGCATAGAGCCGGCTAATGACCCCCATAACACCACCCCAACCAGGGCAATACCTACCGTAAGTCCTACCAACAACCAATGCGGACCATAGATATCGGTAAAAAAGGTCCAGATAAATATCCGCATAAAACCTATCGTACCCAGAGTAGCACCTAATAAAAATCCGGATACCACTTCCCGGCGCATTACCCGCCACCAATCAGCTACGGTTAACTCGCCCATCGCCATCGCCTGAATAATCAATGTAGAAGCCTGCGAACCGCTATTACCTCCACTGGAAATAATTAATGGAACAAACAAAGCCAAAATAACGGCTTTAGCAATCTGAACTTCAAAAAAGCCCATCGCGGTAGCTGTAAGCATTTCTCCAATAAAAAGGACAATCAGCCAACCGGCCCGCTTTTTCAAAAGTTTAAAGAGGGGCATATCCAGATATGGTTCGTCCAGAGCTTCGGTACCCCCAATTTTCTGAATATCCTCACTATACTCCTCGTTGGCAATCCATAAGATATCATCTACGGTAACAATTCCCAACAGGATATTATCATTATCCACTACAGGCAGAGCTACCCGGTTATTCATCCGGAATATATTAATAGCTTCCTCCTGCGGATCGTTCACATTCAAAGAAATCAACCGATTATCCATCAGTTGGCTCACCTGAGTATCAGGACTCACCAACAATATCTCACGGATCCGGATATCATCCAGCAAAACCCCTTTGTCATCAATTACATAAATTACATCAATGGTTTCGGAGTTTTTACCATAGCGGCGGATATGAGAAAGCACCCGCTGAACATCCCAGTCTTTTTTAACGGCCACATAATCCGGAGTCATCAAGCGGCCAACACTTTCTTCTTTGTAGCCTAATAACTCAAAGGCTTCTTTGCGCTCTTTTACCGGAAGTAAAATGATCAGCTTTTTAACGACATCGCCATGGAGTTCAGAAAACAAAGAAGTACGGTCATCGGGAGGGAGTTTATTGATGAGCTCAGAAATCTTTGGTCCTGATAATTTTTTGATAATCCGCTCCTGGGTAGGGAAATCTAAGATGCGGAATACGTTTACTGCCCTGTTAATGGAAAGCGTTTCAATAAAAACAGGCGCTTTGGCCGGCAGATCATCAATAAGCTGTTCTACTTCAGAAATATTGAGATTATCCAGGTACTCTCTAAGTTCTTCTTTACTGTCCTTTTCAAGTAAAATTTCTATATGCTCCAATACTTCCTCCATATTCCAAAACGATAACGATAGGGTGAAACGTCAATCCATAACTCCGGACGCAAAAGTCGTATATCCTTTCAGATTTCAAGAAACTTTATGAAGTTTTTTTCTCGTTGATCTTTTTTCGTCTATCGTCTATCGATAGGGTTAAACGAAAAACGATCAATAACAGACGAAAACGATCGACGATCAACGGAACGACAGACGAGAACGAGAAACGACGGACGAAAAACGATCGACGATTAACGGCTACTGCTTCTCTTCAAACTTGTAGCCCACTCCTTTTACCGTTGTAACATAATTATCACCTAGCTTCTCTCTTAATTTACGGATATGCACGTCAATAGTCCGGTTGGTAACCACTACCGAATCTTCCCAGATATTTTTCAAAATGACCTCACGGGTAAATACTTTACCAGGTTTAGAGGCCAGTAAATACAATAATTCAAATTCTTTTTTGGCCAATACCGTTTTTTCGCCTCGGCGGTAGACCAAAAAAGCATCACGATCTATAATCAGATCAGCCACTTCCAGCCTATTCTCAGAAACTTCCTCTGCCTGATGAATATTACGGCGTAAAATAGCGTTAATCCGACTTATTAATGAGCGTGGTTTAATGGGTTTGGCTATATAATCATCAGCTCCTACATTAAAGCCGGCAATTTCAGAATACTCTTCGCTCCGGGCGGTTAAAAAAACCATAAAGGTGTTTTTAAACTCGGGCATAGTACGCATGATCCGGCAGGCTTCAATACCGTCCATTTTGGGCATCATGATATCCAAAATAATCAATTCCGGAAGAATACGCTTGGCTTCCATAATCGCTTCCTGGCCATTGGTAGCGGTATAAACCTGATATCCTTCCTTTTTAAGATTGTACTCAATCAGTTCCAGAATATCTGGTTCATCGTCAACTATTAATATTTTTTGTTTAGCCACGCTCATAATTTTTATTTTAGCGCTAAAATAGCCCCTTTAGGACACCTACAGGTTAACCCAATATTAATAAATTATTAATCGTGGAGTAAACCAACAATACTACTTTAATGTTTTGCTCAAAAAACCCTCCAATTCGGCCCCACGCAGGTTTTTAGCAATGATCTTTCCGGATGGATCCAGAATAAATGAAGCCGGAATGCCTTCCACCTTATACAGGTTAGATACATTTCCATCCCATTCTTTTAATTCTGAAACATGCGTCCAGGTTAATTTATCATCTTTTATTGCTTTTTCCCAAGCCGCTTTATTTTTATCTAAGGAAACTCCAAAAACGGTGAAATTTTTATCCTTATACGCATTGTAAAGCTTTACAATATTTGGATTTTCCTGACGGCAGGGAGCGCACCAGGAAGCCCAGAAATCCAACAGCACATATTTACCTTTCAGATCTGCAAGCTTTACCTGCTTTCCTTCCGGAGTAGGCAGTTCAAATTGAGGAGCCATTTGTCCCACAGAAACAGGCTTTATCTCCATCATTTTATTGACAAAAGCCTGTACCGCTTTATTATCCGGGAAAGTAGGTTTAATTTCTTCGGCATATTTGATTAGCTCAGGCTCGTAGCGTTGCGGATCAATAGTTCCTACGGCGTAAAATCCAGCCAGATTACCTTTGTTTTTCTCGCCAAATTCTAAAGCCGCATGAGAGTAGGCATCCATATTTTTCTGGAACTGTGGCATCAGGGCATTGTAGATAGAATCTTTAGATTCAGGTCGGCTACTTACTATCTGCTGGTATTCTGTTTGGATCCGTTGATACTCCTGACCAAACTTATTGCTCAACTCATTAAATTCCCGAAGCTTTTCAGAATCTTCAGAACCCTTTATCTCATACTCATTATTGGTATCGGCATAATTAGTTTTGAAACTAATATCATCGCCATTTTTGGCAATAAGCAAAAAGTTTTTATCTCCTACCAGTAGGGTATAAAAATTAGGCTCGGCAGAAACTCTTCTGAATTTGAACTCATTATTTTCGTTCAGGAAAGCTGAATCAATGAGCTGATCCATTTCATACAGGAGTACTTTTTTTATAGATGGCACATTTTCAATTTTGCCATTAATGCTAAATTCTTTATTGTTTTTACAGGAGGTTAATGCAAATAAACCCACTAAGGCACCTAAAAATACTTTTCTCACAATTAAAGTTTATCGTTAACAATTACCGTCTATCAAAACGGTTTTTTCTCAAATTGGTCAAATATACAGATTAGACGCCACGTAATCCTTTATTCTGACCAGGATGTACAAATTATTGAATTAGCGTGATTTAATACCCAAAACCATAGGGGATGATCTATGTATCAGCCCAATAAACCCTTCGCTTTTTTGAGGGCTTTTTCTAAACCAGCCAGATTTTTACCTCCGGCAGTAGCAAAAAACGGTTGACCGCCACCACCACCCTGGATCTCTTTGGCCAATTCCCGCACAATATTTCCGGCATTTAAGCCCCGGTCCTTCACCAGATTGTCGGAAATCATCACCGTTAAATTAGGTTTGCCATCCATATCGACCGCCAACACCAGGAAAAGATCATCCACCATATCTTTCAGGGCGTAAGCCAGGTTTTTAGCAGCGTCAGCAGTAGGCAATTCCACTTTCTGTGCAATAAAATTAATGCCATCAATGGCTTCTACTTTCTTAGCCAGATCGTGTTTTAAATTGGCTGATTTTTCCAGAATGCTTTTCTCAACCTCCTTTTTCAAGCGATTATTTTCTTCCAGTAAGCCTTCTACCGATTTAGTCAGATCTTTTGGATTTTTAAGCAAATCTTTCAACTGGCTTAGCAGCGAACTCTGCTCACGAATATAATGCTCGGCTTTTTCACCGCTAATAGCTTCAATACGACGCACTCCGGCGGCCACTGCACTTTCAGAAATAATTTTAAAATACCCGATCTGTCCGGTTGCCGGCACGTGGATACCACCACAAAGTTCTTTAGAGTAATGATCATCGAAGGTAATTACCCGAACAAACTCTCCATATTTTTCGCCAAACAAGGCCGTTACACCCGATTTTAAAGCATCCTGGTAAGGAACATTACGTTCTTCTTTTAAACGAATATTTTCGCGGATCCTGGCATTCACAATGCTTTCAATTTCCTCGATCTCACTGTCGCTCAGCTTGGCAAAATGCGAAAAGTCAAAACGCAAATATTCATCATTTACCAACGAGCCTTTTTGATTCACATGGCTGCCCAAAACCTGCTTTAAAGCGGCATGTAATAAATGGGTAGCCGAGTGATTATTGGCCGTAGAACGACGTTTATTTTCATCAACCACCGCCCAGAAACTTCCGGAGAAATCCTCAGGCAAAAAGTCCAAATAATGAATGATCAGGTTATTTTCTTTTTTAGTATCAGTAACCTGGAACTGGAATAAACGAGAATGATCTTCCAGCTTTCCGGTATCGCCCACCTGGCCGCCGCTCTCGGCATAAAATGGTGTGCGGTCTAAAACCACCTGGTACTGCTCTTTACCTTTAGCAGTAATTTTACGGTAACGCAATATTTTACTTTCGGTTTCCAGTTCATCATAGCCAGTAAATTCGGTTTCATCGCCTTCATTGACCACTATCCAATCGCCGGTATCCATCGCGGTAGCGGCTCTTGAACGATTCTTTTGTTGTTCCAAAGCTTTATTAAAGCCTTCCACATCTATCGTCCAGCCTTTCTCGCGACCCATTAATTCGGTCAAATCCATTGGGAAGCCATAGGTATCTGATAACTCAAAAGCAAAATCGCCATCAATTACATTTCCGGTTCCGGCATGTTCAGTCAGGTATTTTTCGAAACGTAAAATACCGGTAGAAAGCGTTCTTAAAAAGGAAACTTCCTCTTCCAGGATCACTTTCTGCACAAAGCTTTGCTGCAATTTCAGCTCGGGGAAAACCCCTTCAAACTGAGTGGCTAAAATAGGCACCAATGTATTTAAGAATGGCTCTTTAAAGTTCAGGAAAGTATAGGCGTAGCGCACCGCACGGCGTAAAATACGGCGGATCACATAACCAGCCTTAGTATTGGAAGGCAATTGCCCGTCGGCAATGGCAAAAGAAATAGCCCGGATATGATCGGCCATTACCCGCATGGCAATAGCTTCGCCCTGACTATCTTCAGAAGAGTTGGTATCGTTATACGGAATGCCACTTTCATTGGAAATATATTTGATCAGCGGTTGAAAAACATCTGTATCATAATTGGATGTTTTGCCTTGTAAAACCCGCACCAAACGCTCCAGGCCCATTCCGGTATCCACATGCTTGGCTGGAAGAGGTTGTAAAGAACCGTCTTTAAGGCGATTAAACTGCATGAAAACGTTATTCCAGATTTCGATAACCTGCGGATGATCATTATTAACCAGTGTTTTTCCGTCTACCAACTTTTTTTCTTCGGCAGAACGGCAATCCACATGAATTTCTGAACAAGGACCACAAGGGCCAGTTTCGCCCATTTCCCAGAAATTATCTTTTTTATTTCCTAGCAGGATGCGGTCTTCAGGTATATGAAGTTTCCAAAAATCATACGCGTCCTGATCTTTAGGCAATCCTTCTTTTTCATCACCTTCAAAAACGGTAACATATAAATTGTCCACCGGAATTTTATAAACTTCGGTTAGCAGTTCCCAGCTCCAGGCAATAGCTTCTTTTTTAAAGTAATCGCCAAAGCTCCAATTGCCCAGCATCTCAAACATGGTATGATGGTAGGTATCTACTCCTACTTCTTCCAAATCATTATGTTTACCAGATACCCGCAAGCAGCGTTGCGTATCGGCCACCCGTGGATATTTGATCGGCGCTTCGCCCAAAAACAATTCTTTGAACTGGTTCATCCCTGCATTGGTAAACATTAGGGTTGGGTCATTTTTTACCACAATGGGAGCCGATGGAACAATTTGGTGTCCTTTACTCGCAAAAAAATCTAAAAAAGCTTGTCTAATCTCTTGGGTAGTCATCCTGTAAAATTACAATTTATGCAAAGATATAGTTAGATACGAGATTTGGGATAGTAGATTTAAGATTAGCCCCCCTGTACGAAATAAAAACAGCGGTAAATTGTTTATTTTTGAACCAGCTATTTATAACGTCAAAAACATGCCCTACAAAGACCGCGATATCCAAAAATTATATTACACCATGGGCGAAGTAACCCAGATGTTTGAGGTAAATCCTTCTCAAATTCGTTTTTATGAGAAGGAATTCGACATCATCCAGCCCAAAAAGAATAAAAAGGGGAATCGTTTATTTTCTCCGGAGGATGTCGAAAATCTAAAGATCATTTTTCACCTGGTAAAAGAAAAAGGCTATACCCTACAGGGCGCTAAAGAGTTTTTAAAAGGTAGTCAAAACGAAATCAAGGAAAATCAAAAGGTTATTGATTCTTTAGAACGTTTGAAAAAATTCCTGCTCGAAGTAAAGGAACAGCTCTAATATAATCATCCGATACAGGCAGGCCTTTCTAACTGTTGATGAGAAACATGAAAGTGCTTTTCGTAATCAATCCCCGTTCGGGGAAAGGCATAGGCCCGGACATCGAAGCGCTGATCCGCAAACAGGCCGAAGGTGATGGTTTTGATTACCAAATTCACACTTTGGGCTTGGCGCCCGATGAGGAGGTTCAGAAAAAAATCACAAATTACCAGCCCAATATTGTGATGGCTGCCGGCGGCGATGGCACCCTAAGCTTTCTGGCCAATTTGCTAGCCAATACTCATATTGCCCTGGCCGTAATTCCCCTTGGATCCGCTAATGGCATGGCCCGCGAATTAGGAATTAGTCAGCGGCCGGATTTTGCCCTTTCCTTACTCAAAAAAGGAATTCAAAAACCCATCGATCTGTTGCAAATCAATCAAAAAAGCTGCCTCCACCTGGCGGATGTGGGCTTAAATGCACGCATTGTTAAACGCTTTGAACAAGATACCCGCAGGGGCATCTGGACCTATGCCCGGCATTTATTTGATGAGATTTTTTTGATGAAGACCTATACTTTTCTGATCTCCTGCGATGAGAAGATGTTTAAACGGAAAGCGGTTTCGCTAACTTTTGCCAATGCCTCGCAATATGGAACCGGAGCCGTAATCAATCCGCATGGGCAAATTGACGATGGAAAATTTGAGCTGGTTATTCTCAAACCCTTCCCTAAAATCGAATTATTTTCTATTGCCTGGAAAATGTTCAGACATAACCTGCACACTTCAGATTATGTAGAAGTATTTAGCTGCAGCAAGGCTCATGTAATATGCAGCCGCAAAACCACCTTACAAATAGACGGTGAAATAATTGGCAAAGTGAAGGAATTTGAGATCGGGATTATGCCTCAATCCTTAAACATGCTTATCCCTCCGGAATCAAAATAATTGCTGCTCAAAAACCATCTTCCCTTTAGCATAATGCGGATCAATTACCCAGACCGAAACATAAGCCTGTCCATTATCTTCAAACCTGATTTTAAAAAAACCTTTGGCCTTTAACCCAAAGCGCAAATTCTTACCACTGCTAAGCACATATTTCAGTTTAGAACCGGCCCCACTAACAATAAAATGATTCTGATCTTTGGCAATATATTGCAGGTTATGCTCATGCCCGGAAGCATAGATCAGATTAGGATATTTTTTAAAGATAGCTTTCAGCCGACTTCTTAAATGGCGGTAACGCGGATGCGCAATATCCTCTTTAGCGCCAAAATACTTCCGGTATAAAGGCAAAAAAGACCCCAGTACCGGCAAAGGAACGTAAGCCCGTTTATGATAAAGTGTAAAAGGAAATAGATGATGCCTGAGTTTATAGCGCCCACCGTGCTGGGCATAACTATAAACCGGGGCATGTCCGGCTACAATAACCCGCTTATTTGCCTGGATGTTATTGTGTAAGATCCAATCCAGATGCTCAAAAAACTCCTCTTCTGAAGAAACCCGGCAACCACAAGATTCCCCAATGGGCCTGAAACCAGATTGCAGCCACCATTGGGTATTGATCAGCACCAGGGTTAAATAATCGTTTATTTTAATTTCCGTTGGCCCTGGGCAACCTCTGGAGGGAAAAAGGATTTTTTTACCAAACAGCTTTTCCAGGTATTTTTCCTGGCGGATAACATAATCATACCCATTATCCCGCCCCTTGTTCCAATCGTGGTTACCCGATATAAAAAGCACTTTTCCGTGATAATTGCTCAGGACTTTTGCATACTTATTTAGTGTATCCTCTGCGTCTTTTCTGAGCTCATGGTTTTTCTCCGGCAATCCACGGGGATAGATATTATCGCCTAAAAAAACGATAGCCGATTCTTGGTTTACATCCAAATGGGCTTTTAAAGTTTCCAGCACCGGATCAATTTTATGGCGGGCAATATCACCGGTATCGCCAATCAAAAAAACTTCGTATATACTATTTCGGGGAGATTGCATAAAAGATCCTTAGTACAACAATCCCTCAGAAGCCTTTGTTGATCAAACTCCACCCTTTCCCAGAGTACTTTTTTATCGCGTTAGCATAATGCCCTGAACAATATTTACCAGGTCAGTTTTTCTTTATTTAAGAAAGCGGCAATGCCACGCTTGCAATCGGCGGTATTACGGGCTTGGGCGTTTAATTTCACAGCGGCTTCCAGGCTTTCTTCCAGGGGCAAATTCTGGGCCATGTTTAACAATTCTTTGGTAAGCTCAATAGATTGTGCAGAAGTATTGTTTGACAGGTTATTGGCGTAATTTTTTACGCTTTCGCGGATGTTTTCCCGGTTTATTACAAAATTGATCAGCCCATAGCGGACAGCCGTTTCGGCATCAATCAATTCTGCGCTTAACAGAAGTTCTTTGGTGCGGGCTTCGCCTAGTTTGCGCACCAGGAAACAGGCTACCAGGGCCGGAATAAAACCAATCTTTACTTCCGTATAACCAAATTTGGCTTCGGGTACACTAAAAACAATATCGCATACCGAAGCCAAACCGCAGCCACCAGCAATAGCATGCCCTTCTACCTGGGCAATAACCGGCTTAGGCAAGGTATAAATATTATAAAAAAGTCCTTTTAAAGCCGCGGAATCGGCCAGATTATCTTCAAAAGAATTGTGCTGTAATTGTTGCAAGTAAGCCAGATCGGCGCCGGCGCTAAAAACTTCTCCATTGGCCTGCAAAATCACTACTTTAACCTGACTGTCGTCTTTAGCCCGCAAAAAAGCAGCATGCAACCCAGCCACCAATTCAGGGTTTAAGGCATTACGTTTTTCGGGGCGGTTCAAAGTAATATAAGCCACCCGATCTGTCAGTTCGTATTGAATCAGTTCCATCAATCTAATTTAGCGCCTTTCATGGTCCACCAGGGATGAATTTCGTAAGCCAGCCGACCCGCTTTTACCATCGGGTCCTGCTCTACCAGTGCCCGGGCCTCTTCCAGAGTTTTGGTTTTAAAGATAAAAATGCCCCGCCAATCGCCGTCATCACCAAAAGGTCCGGCAATGGCTAATTTGCCCTCTTTAGCCATTTGGTTGATATGGGCCATGTGCGCTTCTTGCAGTTTATCGGCAGTTTCTTTATTCTGATCCCGGTTAGGGCCCTTTTTCAGCATCACAAAAAAATACTCTTTCAACTGCATTTCTGCGGATTGAGGAGCTGGCTGTTGCTGAGAGAATGCCTGAAATCCCAACAACAAAAAGAGAAAAACAAATAAAGGTTTCATTACAGTAGTGGATTAAATTCAAAAATTGCCGGTTTTGCATCGTATCTAAAACTGGCCTGAGTCACACTGAGCTTGTCGAAGTGTGAGCGGAACGGCTCCATGGTTCGACAAGCTCACCATGACTTCCGGCAATATTTCATTTGACAGTACAAGTACAAAATTTCAGAAAGCCTCATCACCAAAAATAACAATCCCGGCGACATTTGGCTTAGAGTTTAATTACATGAGCCGGATTTTTCTTAAGCACCCTCACCGCCAGTCCAAATTCTTGGGCCTCTTTCTGCCATTGTTCTATCCGGTAATCCGGATTAGTAGCATCAATAAGCAAAACCGAAAAACGCACATATTCCGTTAAGGTTTTCACATTTATTCGCGGATTTCCGCTCAAAAGCAAGGCATCCACCTGAACCTGTTTATCAAAAATAAACCCGTCGAAATCTTTAGTCCACCTGAGCACTTTAAAATTTCCAAACTGCATAAAACCGGATGAAATTTTAATAGAATTACCTGATAAATCATCCCCTATTCCCCAAATCTTCTGGTCAATAACTCCCTTACTTTCAAAAGCAGGGCGAATAGAAAAAGTCATCGTTTTATCCCCTGCGGTTAAATCGCTGATCAAAATTCCCTGCCCTTGATGAATATAAC
>DASQIU010000197.1:0-5449 GCA_035631395.1 Daejeonella sp.
TTTGGGCCACCATAAAATCAAACCTGTTATCAGAATAAACAAGAACATTAGTGTCGAAATGCCTACAATCAGTTTTCCAACGCTGTCATTGCCACCCAATAGCCAGCGGTGCAGGGCAAATACTTTGTAAAAAAAGGTTTCGCGGTAGCTGTATAATTCGATAACTTCTCCGGTATAAGGATTTACAAAAGCGGTTTTTTTGCTTCCCTCAGCGCTTTTTGCTTCGGCAGGTTTTTCGCCTTTTTTCGCTGACTGAGCGGGCTTTTCTTCCTTTTTATCCTTCTTAGTTTTGGTAGTAAAACCGATTTCTACTGTGCGGTTTTGCTCAGGGTAGAGTTTTACCGAAGATATTTTAATTTCCGGCGATTGCTTTTGAACATTGCTGACCAATTGTTCCAGTGGTAAACGTTTTTGGCCTGATTCTACATAATATCTTTCCGGATTAAAGGCTGCCTGTAATTCTTTTTCAAATACCAGAATGGCACCTGTGAAACAGGCCGTTAGAATAACCAGTCCTGCAGTTAGGCTTAAATAAAGGTGAATGTTGCGGAAAAATATCTTCATACAGCGATCTTAGAAAATAAACCCGGCTTCGTCTTTACGAAGAGGGTGATGAATTAATTTATTTAGGGTTAAAATTTATACGAAAGGGTAGTGGCAAACTGCCGTGGAGCAATAGGGTTTACGCTGTAGTTTTCGTGCACGTAATAATTCAGCGTATTGCTCAGATTAGATATTTTACCTAACAGGGTAAAGCGCTTATAAGTATAGCCTAATGATAAATCAACGGTAGTAAATCCGGTTACGGGAACTTGTCTTTCGGCCTGTGTTTGGCCAATTGTATTATTCCATCCGGCAATCCGTTTTCCAATATAATTGGCCGACGCTCCAATTTTTATCCCCTGTAATTTAGAAGACTGGAAAGTATAGAAAGCGCTTGCATTGGCAGTATTAGATGGAGTGTTGGTTAAACGCTCTCCGGTAACATAACTGCCCGGGGTGCCCGGAGTTTTGGTATAGCGCATAAAGTTATGGCTGTATCCGGCTAAAATATCCAGTCCCGGAATTGGGTGAGCAGTAATATCCAGTTCAGCGCCATCGCTAATGGTTTGTCCGGTAAATTCTTTGAAGTTGGAATTGTTGTTTACCGTTACTCCATCGGCCAGATATCTGGCTGTTTGCGCCAGGTTATTATTTACGATACGATAAACCGTAAAATTGGTAGACAGGAATCCTTTTAGGAAATCATTTTTCACCCCAACCTCATATTGGTCAATCAGGGAAGGTTTCAGGATATTTCCATAAACATCCGTTCCGGTGTTAACCGTAAAGGAATTGGCGTAGCTGGCAAAGAAAGAAGTGCTTTGCAGCGGTTTATATACCAGTCCCAGGCGTGGAGAAAAGGCATTATCTTTTCTGCCTGCTGCCTTACTTTCTGTATTTTTAACCAGATCGTTGGTTATGGCAGGAAGACTCTCCTGGTACGACCAGCGCAAACCAGCCAAAACTTTAAATTTATCAGAAAGGCTAATCAGATCCTGCACATAGATTCCGAAACGGTTGCTTGGGCTGTTTACCAGCTTGATAGGGTCTGCGGCCGGAATATCGGTACGCGGCGTGTATTTATTAGGGTCTAAGATATTGATCTTGTCGTAATTGGCCGGTTGATTAAAAGTGTAGGTAGCGGTAAAATAACGGTCGGCATCTATACCCGAAAGCAGGGTATGATTAATAGAACCGGTTTTAAATTTACCGGTCAGGTTTACCTGGCCACTGTAATAATCTTCGGCAACTTTAGATTTGTTTAGCGGACGAGTCCAATCACCAGAATTATCTGGTTGTATTCTTTCGGTAGAATAGTAATCGCGGTTATAGTCCTGGTAAGAGCCAATAACGTTTAACTGCCAGTTTGGGTTAAACTGATGGTATAGCGTAGCCGATGCCGTAGTTTGCTGAGTAGTAGCTGTAGACCAATTGGCTCCTAAAAAGGTGCTGCGGGGAATATTGGCAATTACGTTGTTGATGGCTCCGGTACCAAAATCAGGGGTGAAATGATGGTACAGATAATCACCCTGGACCAACAGATCTGTTTTGGCGCCCAGCTTAAATAAAAGCGAAGGGTTGATGTAATATCTTTCTGAACTTACATTTTGGCGGAAGCTTTTTGCATTTTCCATACTTCCGTTAATGCGATAAGCCAAATTGGAGCTGATGGGGCCATATATGTCAACCGCAGGTTTGTAAAAATCATAGCTGCCCACACGCATGGAAACTTCACCGCCATGCTCAAATTTAGGCTGTTTGGTCACCATATTCAGAATGCCTCCGGGCGCTACATTTCCGTATAAAATGGCGGCGCTGCCTTTTAAAACTTCCACTCTTTCTAAGGAGCTCATTTCGGGCATGGAGCCGGTATTTATTCTGGAACCATTTTTAAACATATTTGAGCTGGAAAAACCGTATCCGCGGGCATAGAAATTTTCTTGCGTGCTTCCTCGGGTAGTTCCCAGATAAACACCATTTACATTTTTAATCACATCACTTAAACGCAGAGATTGCTGTTGCTGAATAGTGTTTTGGCCAATAATGCTGATGCTTTGTGGCAAATCCATAGGATTGATGGAAACCTTGCCAGCGCTTACCGGAACCTCGTTGGCGGTTTTATGAGCGGTGATCACCAGTTCACGCAATTGCTGGGCATTTTCGGCCATGATAAAATTAAGAGTCAGAGTTTCGCCGGCCTTAAGGCTAACCACCTGCTGCTGGTTTTGAAGGCCCACAAAAGTGGCTGTAACGGTGTAAACACCTTCTTTCAGATTTTTTAAACTATAGGCGCCATCCTGATTGCTGCTGGTGCCTTTCTGGATTTCTTTAATGAAAATATTTACATAGGCCGCCGACTGTCCATCGGAGGTTTTAACGGTACCGATAATGCTGGCTCCGGGAGCTTCTGCTTTTAAGTCTGGGCTAAAAAGCAGGCAAAATACTGCTATAAAAGCAAAAAAAGTACTTTGGGTATATGTCAATCTCATTACTTAATGGTTTAATGAAAATGCTGTTATTTAATTTAGACTAATTCTAATTTGCGGCAAAACTACAAGAGATTCCTGGATTTCTAAAAATTATTTAGAATTATTTTAAATAAGGAAATAGGGAGTTTGAAAACGCCAAAATTGACCTGAAATAGCCGTTTTTAAAACGTTAGGATGAGTAAGCAATGAGGTTTTTTAAGCTAATTGCTGAACGGATTTTCCTTTCAATTTTAGCTTATGGTTAATGATGCAGGGATATATGTAAAAAGCAGTATCCGCATTTTGCAGGTACCGCTAGCCCCGCTTTCCGTACCAAGTCCTCATTCAATGCGGGCTTTTCAACAATCGGGTTTGGATGGCAGGGCCAAACAATAAACTATCTGAACTTTGATTTTTATGATTTATTTGATGGGCAGAATTTGCAACCGTAATAGGCTTTAACCTTAGTGGAAAAAAATATCCCCTCTTTTTAACCTTATTGGGAGTTAAAAAGAGGGGATGAGATTTTATTGAAGACCCGATTTTCTACTAAGGTATTGAAGCTGATCTGCGATTTTTGTAGAACCTACATATTAAGATCCGCCATATATCATGATCCCCACTTTAGTTTGAGATAAGAGTAGATTGACTCTGGTAAGCCAGATTTTTTAAAGCTTCATAATATCGCTGGTAACTTTCAGGATCGGTGAACAGGAATAAGAAAGGTTCTATCAGTTCCAATTCCATTAGCATAAACTGGCCTTGTACTTCCAGACCGTCCACCCGGGCATACAGGCAACCTTCGGCAAATTGCTCTACATATTTCTCTGCGGCTTGGAGCAGATGTGCAGGAGCAGCTTCAGGATGGATGCTGCCGCCCAGATAATGTTGCACCCTGAAATCGCCGGACTTGGCTTTTTTGAGCAGACAATGACTGAATTTACCGTTAAAAAACAAGAATGACCATTCGCCCTGTTCTTCCACTTCCTTTAAAAAAGGCTGAACCATATAGGCTTCCTCTTCCAAAAACTGATGGATACGTGGAGTTAGTTCGGCCAGATTACCGCGATTTAGCTTCAGTGTATTTTTAGAGCCTCCGCTAACCCGGGGCTTGATGATGAGTTGTTCTGACTTTAGCTGGTCAAAGCAAAAAGATAGATCGGGCTTTTCTGCTTTTTCAAAATAAAGGGTAGGAGTTACTGAAAGGCCAGCCCGGGCAATATCTTGCAGGTAATTTTTATCACTATTCCATTTTACTGTTTTAACAGGATTTAATAATCTGAGGTTTAACTTTTCAATATGGTTAAGCCAGGCATAAAACTGATCGATCTTGTCAAAATAATCCCAAGGCGATTTTAATATTGCCAGATCATAATCTGCCCAATTTACCTGGGGATCTGTCCAAATTTCCTGATGAATGTCCAGTCCCTGCTGTTGTAAAAAATCCAGGAGCTTAGTGTCTTCATTTTCTACTCCAGAGGCATATTTCCCCTGATCTTCGTAAGTAACGTAAGCTATTTTCATGTTTAAAATTTAAAATCCATATACACTAAAACCACCATCCACAGCCAGGCATTGCCCGGTTATATGTGCTGCGGCGGGCATGCATAAAAATGCAGCGGCAGCGGCCACATCTTCCGGCTGACCTATTTTTTTAATTGGAGTTCTGTTTAATACTTCCTGTAAAAAATCCGGGTTCTGTAAAACCGTTTCGGCCAGCGGGGTTTCTATGTACCAGGGCGCAATGGCATTAACGCGGATATTATCCGCGGCCCATTCGCAGGCCAGATTTTTACTGAGCTGCACCAGAGCAGCCTTGGTCATGCCGTAAACTGAACCGGTGCGCAGATGGTTTAGGCCAGCTACCGAAGTAATACTGATGATATTTCCCTGTGCCGATTTTTGCAGTAAGGGGTAAAAAAGCTGGCATAAATGATAAGCCGAGTCCAGATTGGTTTGCATCAGAAAGTGATATTCCTCAGCACTGTATTCGGCAGTTTTTTTGCGGATATTGGTTCCGGCATTATTTACTAAAACATCTAAGCCACCCCATTTCTCCTGAATAGCCTGTGCTATTCGTTCACGTTCAGAAGCTTTGCTCACATCGGCGGCCACGCCGTCGATCTTGAAATTTTGCTGCTTCCACTCATTAATTACAGTCTGTAATTCATCTTCCTTGCGGGATATGATAAAAACTTCTGCCCCAAGGTTGAGAAACTCCCAGGCAATGGCTCGCCCAATTCCTTTGCTTGCTCCTGTAATTACACATCGCTTGCCGTTTAGATTCCAGCGGTTTGATAAAGTATTCATGGTATTTATTGAACCGCAATAATAAGATGTTTTAGGAGATAAGATGATGGTATTTAAAAAAACACCAGTCGGTTTGAGTAACGATTTCATGATATTTTGTACAGGTTTTTGATCCAACAAAAAACGCC
>DASQIU010000198.1:0-4206 GCA_035631395.1 Daejeonella sp.
GTTGCCGCTGCGGAATGGCTTGGCCTTGTTGTCCCTGTTGCGGAGCTTGCCGGCGCTCTTGACGAGTCGGTTGAGTTTGTACCGGTTGCCCTTGCGGTTGAGCCCGCCGTTCCTGTTTGGTATTGGGTGGGTTTCCTGCAGGGTTTTCAGTTCGTTGCGGACGGGAAACATTCCCCTGATTTCCTCTGGAGGGCACTCCTCGTCTACTATGCTGGGCTCTGAAAGTTGCCGCATCAATAGCCCCCGAAGGTTTTATATCGCCTTGTCTCGCCACCCGGGGCCTGTATAGGTTTAAGGAGCCATTTCTTATTACAGCGCCGCCTGGCCTATTTTCATCGTTAACCCGGTAAATACGCACTTTGCTCCTAGTAGCCCGTTCAATTTCTGATGGGCGTGGACCCCCAGAATAACGACGATTATTATAAACATAAGTGTTATTGATTATCCTGGTATTGTTGAAAATGGTAGAGGCACGGTTTCGGGGTTCATAATAATTATAAATCCGCCGGTCATGAAAGTGTCGCTGTGATACAAATACCCAGCCAAATATGGGAATACTAACGGATACACCTAGTTGAGGACCTAATGGGCACCATCCATAATAACCATTGCCTTCCCGCCAGTCAACCCATGCGGGGCCCCATACTGTATCCGGAACCCAAACCCAGCCATAAAAATCATCATAAAACCAACGTCCATAATGGAATGTGGCCCATCCCCAGGGGTAGTCAGATACCCAGGTGTTTCCATATTGTGTTTGTATCCAATATCCGTTGGTAGCATAGGGCTGAAATCCTGGGTCTACATTACCAGGTACCCATATATAACCGTATTGCGGGTCGTTTACCCATTGTCCGTAGGGTTGTAAATTATCATAAAAAACCTGTAAAGATACTTGGACTCCCTGTGCCTGGGTTTGGGAAGGGTAAATTATGCCCATTGTTATGATTGCAATCATAACAAATGCCCATTTTTTTAATAAGTTTTGCATCCGTTATCTGTATAAGGTAAATCACATGAATAATAGGCTAAATTTCATGTATGACGAATATGGATGGTAAACGTTTACTTAGGATGTAATTTGCATAAAGAAGTTACGATGGGTTGACAATAGGCGTAGAGACGTTGCATGAACGTTCTACGCCTATTAAAAATTACACCGCGTCCGATAAAGAAGAAAAGTTAAAATCGCGAATCCGGAGGGGTGGAATCAAGGCGTTTACGCCCGATTCTCCGCTGACTGTCCGTTCGGGTTTACCCATGGCGTCCAGGTTGTTGAGCATAATGATGGGACTTTCATTAAACCGAAAATTTTTAATGGGGAATTTGATTTCGCCATTTTCGATATAAAAAGTACCATCTCGGGTTAAGCCGGTTAGCAGCAGGGTTTGCGGGTCTACACTGCGGATATACCATAAACGGGTTACCAGAATGCCTTTTTCAGTACTTTTGATCAGTTCCTCTAAAGAAGTATTGGTACCTTCCATAATCATGGCATCAGGGAAAGGAATGGCTTTTACTCCTTTTTTCTGGGCCCAATACCTGGAGTAATAGAGGTTTTTCATCACTCCTTTTTCAATCCAGTTTATTTTTTCCTGAGGCTGGCCATCGCCAGCCCAGGTGCTGGAAGGTAATTCGCTGTTAAACGGATCGGAATAAATGGTTACCCGCTCGTCTACCAGTTTTTCGCCCAGGCGGGTTTGACCTCCACCTTTGCTTAAAAAGCTGCGTCCTTCATCCGCCTGGCGGGCATCCATATTAAACAGGATATTTTCCAACAATACAATGGCCGCTGCGGGTTCTAAAATCACCGTGTATTTGCCAGGTTCTATGGCTTGTGCTTTTACTGAACGGGCGGCCTTGTTGGCGGCAGCAGAAGTGGCGGCCTTTACATCCAGCTTGGTTACGTCATTATAGCCTTTGGTAGCATAACCAGAGCCTGTTCCATCGGGAGTGCGCAGGGTTACGTTAAAACTAACATTGGTGGAGGTATTGTAGGCAAAAAGCCCTTTAGAATTCATCATGGCCGAAAAACCGGCGCTGTTTTCCAGGAAACCAGCTGCTGTAAGCTTATTGCTTTTGGCAACCTCCAGGCTTTGAGCAACAGCATCGGCCCGGTCTTTAGGACTTATTTGTGCCGTAGCTTCCACAAAAGTAGGCGATTCGGCATAAGTTTGCGGCCCCAGAAAAGGTACGTATTCCGGGTTTTCGGGCGCCAGTTTGGCTAGTTCTTCAGAACGGCGCACCACCTTTTTTAGCGATTCATCGTCAAATTCATTGATGGTAGCCACCCCTAATTTTTTGCCATAGGCCGATGAAACCACCAGGCTGGTTTGACTTACCCCGCCGCTGGTAGATACCGAATTACGGGCATAGCGGATATTGCCATTGTCAGATCCGCTTAAATTAACTTCACATTCATCGGCGGTAGAGTAGCTCAGTACTTTCTTCATTAAAGCCTGTGCTTGTTCTTTACTTAGTATGGGCATAATGATAGATCCTTAAATTTTTCTTCCTGTGTTAATTACATTCACTCCATTAAACCGGCTGGTAGAAGCACCGTGCGAAACCGCACTTATTTGTGTGGGTTGCCCTTTTCCGTCAAAAAAGGAGCCTCCCATACGGTAATCGCTTTCGTCACAAATGGCATTGCATGAATTCCAGAACTCCTGGGTGTTAGACTGATAAGCCACATCTTTGAGCATGCCGGCAATTTTTCCGTTTTTGATCTCGTAAAACAACTGGCCGCCAAACTGGAAATTATAACGCTGCTGGTCTATCGAAAAAGATCCATCGCCAATAATGTAAATGCCTTTTTCCACGTTTTTGATCAGATCATCAATGCTTTTCTTTTGTTTGCCCGGCTGCAAAGAAACATTAGGCATCCGTTGGAATTGCACATCATTCCAGCTATCGGCATAACAACATCCTTGCGATTCTTTTAAGCCCAAAATATGCGCCTGATCGCGGATGGTCTGGTAATTCACCAATACACCATCTTTAATCAGATCCCATTTTTTAGTGGCCACGCCTTCATCATCATATCCAACGGCTCCTAAGGATCCGGGCTGGGTTTTGTCAGCCACAATGTTGACAATTTTGCTTCCGAAATTGAAGTTTTTGGATTCCCATTTATCTAAGGTGAGGAAACTGGTTCCGGCAAAATTAGCTTCATAGCCTAAAACACGATCCAGCTCGGTTGGATGCCCCACAGATTCGTGGATAGTTAAAAATAAATTGGTCGGATCTAAAATCAGGTCGTATTTTCCGGGTTCTACCGATTTGGCATTAATTTTCTGCCCAACTTGTACGGCTGCTGCCCGGGCATCTTCCAGCATGTCATAACGGCCTTTATATAAGGTAGTGATGCCTTTGATTTTATCCTGCGGACGGGCTTGCAGATACTCATAGCCCATGCCCATGGGGGCACTCAGGGCGTTCCGGGTTTCATATTTTCCGGTTTTAGCATCAATTTTGGTCAGGGTAAAAGTAGGCCAGATACGGTGAATATCCTGATCAATGTACGATCCATCTGTAGAGGCAAAATATTTCTGCTCATTCACCAGAAATAAAAGGGAGTTTACATAGTTGGCCCCGCCTTTAATGGCCGCATCATTTACGGACAGTAAAAGGTCTACTTTTTCTTTGATGGGAACCTCAAAGGCGTTTTTTTCAATGGGCGCTTTCCAGCTTACTTCGCCATAACCTTTTTGCGGCGCTAATTGCACCGGTTCAGTTAACAGGCGGGAGTTTTCTTTAGCAATGGCCACAGCCAGTTCGGCGGTTTTGGCGATGCTATCGCGGTCCATTTTATCGGTGGCGGCAAAACCCCAACTGCCATTAGCAATAACCCGGATGCCCAGACCATACGATTCAGTATTGACAATATTTTGGACCTTATCTTCTCGGGTTACCACAAATTGGTTGAGATAACGCCCAATGCGAACATCGGTATAGCTGGCCCCTTTAGAGCGGGCCGCATTGAGGGCCACATCGGCTAATTGTTTTTTAAAAGCCGTATCAATAGGCTCCGGCAAAACATCCAGCGGAACTGGATTGCCCCATACCGGAATGGCGGGCATCATAGCTGCGGCTGCCCCCATTCCTGCTAAATACATAAATTCCCTTCTTCTCATATTATTGAAATAAAATTAATTCATTTTTAAATGTACTTGTTTTGTTTTTCTTTTTTATAAAGGGGGATTG
>DASQIU010000199.1:0-2779 GCA_035631395.1 Daejeonella sp.
TGTTTGAACAGTTGCAACAAAAAATGCTGATTACGGGTCAGGGAGCCGGATTTGATGCTCCGGCAACTCAGGAAACCATTCTGACCTATTATGAAACTGCAAAAGTTTCGGAAGGAGCCGCAGGTCAATACAAGTCTTTGCCTTCCGGCATAAAAACCAATCCTATACCAGGTTCGGGATACTTTTTGCTTTACCGGGGAGACCGGGTTCTGGACCCTTCGGGTACCAATTCACCTCAAAGCCTTACGGCCACTTATACTGGTGTAATCAATCAGGGAGACATACGCATTGATCTTTCCTATACCAATAATACAGGCCCGCGGGATGATGAATATAATGGTTTTAATTTGGTCGGAAATCCATATCCTGCGGTAATAGATTGGGCCAAAATTACCCGCTCCAGTACGGCACAAATCGATAACATGGTTTCCGTAATTAAGCCGGGTGGTGGGATGACAACCTTTAGTAACGGGGTAACTACTAATGCCCTTCCTGCTGGTACTGTACCTCCTGGTAACACTTCCAATACTTTTTATATTCAGCCAGGACAGGGTTTTTATGTACGAACCCGGGCGACAGGTACCTTTTTGACTTTTAGCGAAGTCTGTAAAGTTGTTGATCAACCAACTTTTAACAGATGGTTAAATTTGCCGGAAACACCTGTGTTGGCTTCAGGTGCCCCGATAATGGCTACTTCTGCGTCTCAACAGGAAGGATCTGTTCATCAGGTATTGCGCCTAAACCTGCAAGACAGTAAGAATACGGATGAAACGGCCATTATATTTCAGGAAGGTAATAAGGCTGTTTATGGAGGAGCCGATGTGACCTACTTTTCTGGAAGCAGCGTCTCTTTATCCAGTGTAACCAGCGATGGAAAAAACGTAGCCATTAATTTTATGCCCGATCTTAAAGATATTCCTGAACTTAAATTATGGGTCAATGCCGCTGCCAGCGGACCGGTAAAACTGAATTTTACCGATTTTAAAGGTGCGGGGGAGTACCAAGTGTTTTTGAAAGATGCTTATCTGGATAAAGTAGTAAATGTCAGGGTAAGCCCGGTTTATGAGTTTAGCATCGATAAAGCCAATGCCAGCACCTTTGGTTCGGAGCGTTTTAAACTGTTGTTACAGGCCCCGGTTTGTACCGATGCTTCTTCGATCTCATTAAAAGGTAAAATGGCAAGTAACGGTGTGGAGTTAAGTTTTCTTGTTAAAGGCGAGAATAATAGCAGTTCTTTTGAAATAGAGAGATCGGCCGATGGGAAAACCTTTGGAACAATAGCTCAAGTTTTATCTAAATCGCAGGCTGAGTATTTTTTTGTAGACCAAAGCCCTTTAAAGGGGATGAGTTATTATCGCTTAAAACAGAAAGGAAATACTGGTACCTGGATTTATTCTAATGTGTTTTCATTGGGATTGCCCGAAGACTTAAGTCTAAGCGTGTATCCAAATCCGGCAGTAAGTGAATTTCGAATTAACTTTTTACCTGATCGGGATTTGGTGATGAGTGTTTACAATATATCTGGCAAAAAAATGAAGGAACTATCCTTTAAAAAACAAGCCGAATTAAGAGGCAATATTTCAGAGTTAAGTCAGGGAATGTATTTTATAAAGTTGAGTGATGCTTCCAGTAAACAAATTGTTGGTTGGTCGAAATTTTATAAAAATTAAAAGCGATTTGGAATTAGGCTTTTAGACGATTTGCTTCTAAAAATTGTGAAAAAGAGCGGCATAAATTGCTCCCATTCTGGGTAGTCATTTTTTCTTAATTTTCATGACTTTATATTAAATTTAAGTAATAGTTAATATTTGGATTAAGTGTTATTAATGATATAAAATCATGAAAGCTGTATTTGCTGGAATACTATTTCTGGCTTTGTTGATAAATGGCGCTCAGGCAGCCACTATTACATCAAAAGCAGGTGCTTATAACTGGAATGATCCCAATGCCTGGGTGGGTGGTAAGGTGCCTGGAGCCACTGATGATGTCGTTATTGCTGCCAATGCAATTATCACCATTATTACTAATGTATCTTGTAATTCTTTGACTCTCAATGGGAGTAAAACTACTGCTTCCCAATTGATTATAGCCGGCACCAATATTCTTGATGTTAATCAAGATGTTACTATTAATGATGGTAATCCCAGAACTATTTTGGCAGTAGGAAATGGCACTTTATTGGTTGGTCGTGATCTGACAATTAGAGGAAATAATTTACAGGCAGAATTAACCATACGGCTTGGAACTGTCGATGTCGTGAGAAATCTCAACTTGCCCAACGTTACTGATCAGCAATTTATAACCGGTGATCCCAATTATCCAAATCAAAGTACCTTTACTGTTGGGGGCTCAGTGGGTTCTAAAGGAACGATCAAAGATGTTGACATCAATGGATATAAAACTGGAGATTATTTTCGTTCAAAAAATACCGGAAATTGGAATGTCGCAGGTACCTGGCAAGCTTCGCATGACAATGTAAAATGGTTTAATGCCACAGTTGCGCCTCCTCAGGATGCCCGAAGGATAACGGTGGTATTCCCGCATGTGGTAACTCATCAAGCTTCTGTGATTCATGATAATGAAATTGTTGTAAATGGAGTGTTGGATTGCGGAGTTCATATCATGACTGGAGCAGGATCTTTTTCATTAAATGCCGGGGCTACCATTCGTACCAAAGATCCCAATGGCATAGTTCTCACCGGAGCCTCCGGCTCAATTCAGCATAATGGAAGCAGAACCTATTCGCCCGATGCCAATTATACTTATAATGGCACTGTTG
>DASQIU010000200.1:0-3383 GCA_035631395.1 Daejeonella sp.
ATATTAACTCCCTTATAAGTAAAGCCCAAAGGCGACAGAGCCGTAAAATAAAACTGCCTGTAAAATTTTTCGGGGCCACCATACAGATCGATTACCTGGTAAATAAAATCGGCCGAAAGCTCGGTTTTGTTTTCAAAAGGATGATCGATGCCGCAATAATTCTTTAATTTGATCGGGTCTGTAAAAGGAATGCCGGTAATGCCTCCGCCAAAACGACCGGGATTGATACCGATAATAAAGGTTCGAGGTTGATTATCGTTATAAAATTTTTGAAAAAAGGTTTCAAAAACCGAAGCCACATCCGGGCGTAAATGCGGATGCATGATCTCCACTCCTTCGGGTAAAGGGATATTTATGGAGATGGTACTATAAAATTCAATAGCCTGATCGGCAAAAGTGGGCATATCAAAATGTTTAATAGCCCCAAAGTTAAGACATAAGAAAGCCACTCTAGTGAGTGGCTTTCTTATTATTTTTTAACCAGATATTAGAAGGTGATATTCCGCACCAAACTATTTCCCAGTTTGCAACAAAGTCACTTTCCCATCCATGGTAGCCACAACAACTTTTCCGGGGCCAACAACATTTACCGTATTGGCCATCGAATTATCCGTTTTATAGGCCCATTTTATTTGCTGATTTTGAGGATCAACCGCATAAACCGTGCTGTTTTTGGTGCCGAAATAAACCAGTCCGTCTTTCTCAATCAGCATAGAGGGCACATGCTCATATCCAAAATTACAATTCATTTTCCAGGCAATTTCTGCCGACTCTTTGCCGGCTTTAAAAGCTACAATCTCATCGTTCATGGTTTTTCCATAGACCAGTTTTTTATCCGCAGAAATTCCGATAGACTCCCTTACCGTTACGGCATTGCTTCTCCAATAAACCTGGCCATTTTCGGCATCCAATGCCGTAATATAACGATCGGGAGCTACAATATAAACCACTCCATCAGCTGCCACGGGCGTACACATGGCCGGCGAGAACATCCGGTTATCAGAACCATTGTTCCATTTCCAGGCCAAACTGCCATCCTTCAGATTTAAGGCATATAAATGACGATCCCAGGCCCCAAAATAGATCTTGCCCTGATAAATTAAAGGTTTGCTCGCCATAGCGCCACCAACACCATGGAAGCTCCAAAGCTCTCTGCCCGATTTGATATCAATAGCCCGGAACTGCTGATCGCTGGCCCCTATATACAGGATGTCTTTCTCCACCACCGGCGAACCTAAAACCGAAGCGTTGGCTTGCAGTTTCCACAAGAGTTTACCATTCTGCACATTCAAACAATAAATAAAGCCATCGCCCGAACCCAATACCACCCGATTGCCGACGATTTCAGGGGAAGAATAAATAGCTCCGCCGGTTTTAAACGACCATGCCTTGCGGCCATCTTTAGCGGATAAAGCCTCAATTTCACCCAGGCTATTTCCATAAATCACCAGATTTTTTCCATAAACCGGCGTAGATACCACGTTGGCATTAGAATGGTAGCTCCAGCTGGCTTTTACATTGGGATATTGTTCATTGATAGAAAATAAAGGCCGGGTAAAGGTTTTATTGGTATCATACTCCCGTTTGCCTAAACTGATTTGCCGCCAGGGAGCCAGCGTTTCCCTGCTTCCGGGATTGCGCTGTGAAAACAAAGCTGAATCAGTGCGGACTTCTACAATGTTATAAGCACCAAATTCGGCTTTGGCCCGCAGATTAGAACGTCCCATAGTAGCAGGAATATCTTCAAAATTAAAGGCTCGGTTATTATGTCCATGCCCACACATGGCAAACTGGGTATTATACTTTTTTAAACGGTCAGTTACCTCGTACCAATTGTCCAAACTGTTGTCTAAAGGATAGTGATTGGCAAAAATAATCGGCTGATTTTTAGGCGTGCTGGTTAAAACCGAATCCAACCAAACGGTGGCATCGCGAGGAATATGCCCATCAGACATACGCACATAAGGCCCCGAAGCGCAACCGATAAACTTAAACCCCTTGTGCTCAAACACGAATTTATCGTAGCCAAACTCACGGATAAAACTTACCCCGCCTGATTCAGACCAACCGGTGTCGTGATTTCCCGGAAGGATATACATGGGAATAGTTAACTGGCTTAGAATGCTTTTGGCCAGTTTAATCTCCGCGTTGGTACCCATTTCGGTGATGTCGCCAGTTAGCAGCACAAAATCAAGTCCTTTTTGCAGGTTTATGTCGGCAACGGTGCGACGCAGATCCTCTTCCCCGGTTTCAGAGCCGATATGAGTATCACTCACAAAAGCAAATTTAAACGACTGAGCATAAGCAACATGCAAACTAAAAACAAGAATCAGACAGGAAATAAAAATCCGTTTCATATTGATTAGGTTAATTTTTTTGACCCTAAGGTGCGGGTTTTTGCGGGTTATTCCAAAATTTAGCCAATTGTGCGGGTTTTGAAAAATTTGACACACTCTAAAAAAGCGCCCACGATATGCAATTCCTTATATTTGCATTTCCATGCTACCAAAACAGTCCGCATATAGTCAGTTAATTAAGCAGCAAGCCCGGGAACTGGGCTTTATGTTTTGTGGAATTTCTAAGGCCGGATTTTTGGAAGAAGAAGCTCCACGCCTGGAGAACTGGCTAAAAAATGGATATCAGGGCGAAATGGCTTACATGGAAAACCATTTTGACAAACGCCTGGATCCACGGAAATTAGTCGATGGTGCCCGATCCGTGATCTCTTTAGCTCTGAATTATTATACCGACCAGCAACAGGCCGATCCGCAAGCCCCACATATTAGCAAATATGCTTATGGGCAGGATTATCATTTTGTGATTAAAGACAAACTGAAGCAACTCATGGAATTTATCCGCGAAAATATTGGCGAAGTAAATGGCCGTGCTTTTGTGGATTCGGCCCCGGTTTTGGACAAAGCCTGGGCTAAACAAGCCGGATTTGGCTGGATAGGCAAAAACAGTAACCTGATCAATAAAAAAACGGGTTCCTTCTTTTTCCTGGCCGAGTTGATTACCGATTTGGACCTGGAATATGATTTACCTGCCGCCCGCGATTATTGTGGCACCTGCACCCGCTGCATCGATGCCTGCCCTACCGATGCCATTGTGGCCCCTTATGTGGTAGATGGAAGCCGCTGCATTTCTTACCTCACCATTGAGCTGAAAAATGAGATTCCAGCCGAATTTAAAGGCAAAACCGCCAATTGGATGTTTGGCTGCGATATTTGCCAGGATGTTTGCCCCTGGAACAGCTTTTCAGTTGCCCATCAGGAACCAGCTTTTCTGCCACAAGAAGAATTATTGGGCATGAACAAAACCGATTGGGAAGAAATTACCGAGGAAACTTTTAAACGGGTTTTTAAAAAGTCGCCGGTTAAGCG
>DASQIU010000201.1:0-26612 GCA_035631395.1 Daejeonella sp.
GCCGTCGGGTAAATGATGGCATGGGGGCTTATGTAGCTGATGAGCTGATCAAACAAATGCTTTGGAAAGATATCGCGGTAGCAGGAAGTGAAGTGCTTATTCTGGGCTTTACATTCAAAGAAAATTGTCCGGATGTGCGAAATACTAAAGTTATTGATGTGATTCGCCGATTGGAGAAATATAAAGTAAAAGTCTGCATCCATGATCCATGGGCCGACCCATTGCAGGTAAAACATGAATATGGAGTTATTTGTATGAATGGCGAAGCCAAACAGCAGCATTACGATGCCATATTATTGGCCGTAGCGCATGACGAGTTTAAAAAAATTGATCTGTCTCAGATTAGTAAAAACCATACGGTTGTTTATGATATAAAATCAATGTTTCCATTAGAAATGGTTGATGCCCGTTTGTAAACCTTAAATCTCTTACTTAAATCAGAAACTATGGCGATGTATACTATGCCTTATCATGGCGATAGGGATCTTTCTGCATTTTCATTTTTAGTAACCGGTGGCGCCGGTTTTATTGGCTCAAATCTGGTAGAATATCTTTTGAAATATGGCGCCGGCAAAGTGCGAGTTTTGGATAATTTCTCTACCGGATATAAAAAAAATCTAAAAGGATTTGAGCTGCATCCCAATTTTGAGTTGATAGAAGGCGATATTCGTGATCTTCGGGTTTGTCAATTGGCAGCCAATGGAATGGATTATGTACTGCACCAAGCCGCATTAGGATCTGTACCGCGTTCTATCCATGATCCGGTTACCAGTAATGAGGTAAATATTACCGGATTTTTAAATATGCTGTTGGCCTGCCGGGATGAAAAAGTGAAAAGAATGGTTTATGCCGCTTCTTCCTCTACTTATGGCGACAGTGCCCGCCTACCCAAAGTAGAAGATAAAATAGGACGACCCTTATCGCCCTATGCGGTTACCAAATATGTAAATGAATTATATGCCGATGTGTTTTCCAGACTTTATAAGATGGAGCTTATCGGTTTGCGTTATTTTAATGTATTTGGCCAAAGACAGGATCCTAAAGGAGCGTATGCGGCCGTAATTCCCAGGTTTGCATCTCAGTTAATTGACCATATCAGTCCGGTAATTAATGGAGACGGCGATTTTTCACGCGATTTTACCTACATAGAGAATGTGGTTCAAATGAATATTAAAGCGGCTTTATGTCTCAATCAGCAAGCATTAAATCAGGTTTATAATGTAGCTTTTGGACAGAAAACCACCTTGAATGAGCTGTTCAAAATTCTGAAGACCAATTTGAGGGCTTTTGATCCTGAAATTGAGGATATCCAGGCGGAGTATGGCCCGGAACGGATTGGTGATATCCCGCATTCACTTGCCTCCATTAATAAAGCTAAACAGCTTTTGGGTTATCGACCTCGTTTCTCAATCAAAGAAGGTTTAAAAGAGGCTGTAGGTTGGTATATGGAGGATAAAAAACTCAGTAAGGTCTGCTAAATTATTAATAACCCCTACGGATACCTGTGAATAATATAAACCGGTGTGACTTTGGTCATGCCGGTTTATTAAAAGGTGTCTTGAAACAACTTGATCAATAATCTTTTCCCTGTGGGGTTTGTATGAATCTGCGGCAAAAAACATTATCCGGTTTAGTATGGACTTTTACTCAACAGTTTAGCGGCCAGTTTTTAAACTTTTTTGTATCCATTAGTTTGGCCAGGCTATTAACGCCCGCCGAGTTTGGCTTAATAGGGATGATCACTATTTTCATATCTATTGGCAATTCGCTTTTAGATAGCGGCCTTACTTCATCCATCATTAGAACGCCTAATGCCGATCAAAAAGATTATTCCACTGTTTTTTGTTTGAATCTGATAGGTAGTGTAATAATTTATGGGATCATTTTTTTTGCCGCCCCTTTCATTGCCGCTTTTTATAAGCATGAGATCCTGACCAGGCTGGTTAGAGTTTACACGCTCACTTTTATCATTACGGCTTTTATGCAGGTGCAGGCGGGCAAGCTGACCAAAGAAATGAATTTTAAAACCCAGCTGATAATTCAGTTGCCTTCTATAGTTGGAGGTGGGTTATTAGGAATCATATTGGCTTACCTGGGATATGGCGTTTGGAGTTTGGTTTGGATGGGCTTGTTTCAAACTTTTCTGGCTTCTGTGCAACATTGGCTATATTCTGGTTGGCGGCCCGATCTGCAGTTTGACTGGCCCAGGTTTAAACATCATTTTAATTTCGGATATAAAATTACCCTGTCGGGATTGTTGGAAACTTTTTATCAGAATCTGTATTATGTGCTCATCGGGAAATATTTTTCGGCCGCTCAACTGGGCTATTATACTCGGGCTCTTTCTATGCGGCAATTACCGGTTTCTAATATTACCCAAGCCTT
Source organism: Daejeonella sp. (assembly GCA_035631395.1). Classification (GTDB taxonomy): domain Bacteria; phylum Bacteroidota; class Bacteroidia; order Sphingobacteriales; family Sphingobacteriaceae; genus Daejeonella. The sequence goes on from DASQIU010000201.1 coordinate 2,386, forward strand.
AACTAAAGTAACCTATCCCATGTTTTCCTCTATTTCTGAGGATAATAAGAAATTAAAGGAGGTTTATAAAAGAGTAATGCAGCAGGTGGTTTTTTGGGTTACCCCCATACTGGTTCTGCTAATGGTTGTTGCCGAGCCTTTGTTTCGGTTTTTATTAACCGAAAAATGGTTGCCGGCGGTTCCTTATTTTCAGATTCTGTGCATATCTGGCATGATATATCCTTTACAAACCTATAATTACAATATTTTAAAAGTTAAAGGACGCACGGATATCACCCTGAAAGTACAAACCATCAAGAAAATTTACTGCCTTATCGGGATATTTTGCGCCATTCCTTTTGGTATTTACGGGCTTTTATATTTTCAGGTCATTTCGGCTCTGATTGATTATAGTTTGGATTGCCATTTCGGTGGCAAAATGATCAATTACCCGGTACTGCAGCAGCTTCGGGATGTATTGCCCAGCATGAGCCTGGCTTTTTTAGTGGGCAGTTTATGTTGGGGATTTGATAGCTTTTTGGTGGAAATATTTCAGGTAAATGATTGGGGGCGTTTAGTCCTATGCGGACTGTTCTATTTTGCACTTTATCTGGGTTTAAGTAGTACCATTCGTTTATCGGCCGTAAAAGACTTCAGGCAACTGGTTCTTAAACCGATAATCAATTTTTTATAATCAACTTGTTTTTTAATATCATGAATTCTAAACCTTTGGTAAGTATAATTTGCACGGCTTATAATCTGGAAAAGTATATAGCCGAAGCCATTGAGGGTTTTTTAATGCAAAAAACCGACTTTGAGTATGAAATTCTAATTGGCGAGGATTGCTCTAGAGACTCAACCCGCTCTATCATTGAAAAGTACATTGAGCGACATCCGGGGCTAATTAAAATGGTAACTTCCACTCATAATGTAGGGCATATAAGAAACCACAATCGGCTAATAGAAAAAGCCCGGGGTAAATATTTAGCTATATGTGATGGAGATGATTATTGGACCAGTGCGCACAAGCTTCAAAAACAGGTGGATTTTTTAGAGCATCATTCCGACTATATTATTTGTTGTCACTATTCCAAGGTAATTGATGAAAAAGACAATCTGTTATATGTAGATAGCAAACCGGCGCCTTTAACTTATGGCTACAGTGATATTTTACGATGGAATAAAAGGGAAACCCGCACTTCCACACTGCTTATCAGAAATACGGATGATTTTAGAAGTTTAACTCGTCAGAATTGGTTTTTAAATTGCCATTCTAATGATACCATATTTAAGCTTTTTGCCACGTATCAAAGCGGCAAGAAAATATATGTCATGCCCGAGGTAATGAGTATTTACCGCATCCATAGAGGCGGAATTTGGAGCCTGGCCAATTCACAGTTCAAGAAGAAGAAGATGCGGAAAGACTTCGGCATCGTATTGGAGAATTTTAAGTATTCCTCTTCGCAAAAAAGAGGCTTGCTGCACTTATACTTAAGGAGATATTTGTACCATGATCTGAAAAGCGGATCCCTGCACCAAGTGTATTCTACATTTAAAAAACTGGTTTTAACTTTTTCTAAAACTGGTTTTGCTGCGGCGATTTTCCAGGAAGTGATGTTCTAAAATTTTGAAATTATGTTTAAGGACAGTTTTAGGATCCTGTTGATGGTTCTGTATTTGTACATGCTTGCGTATGAAATATTTTTGAACAAATATTTCTCCTTTCCTGCCCCGGTCCTGTTTGGTTTTCCTCTGATTTTTTTATTCAGAGATCAGGAGAGCCGGAAGTTTAAGTATTGGAAGCATATGGTGTTTTTTTCTATTTCCATATTCACGTATTATGCTATCAATAGCGCTAGTTATAAATCCTTCATCATCAATACCGGGATTCTTTTTGTGTGTGCCCTGTATTTTAATTATTATGTAGGATTTAGCCGCAAACGATTGGTTTTTTCTGTAATGATATTCTATCTGCTGCTTAGCTTATCTACCATTATCATGCTGCTGGATCATGTATATCCGGCCAGGTTTGATAGGGTAAGAGAACTGATGCTGGGTTCGCCATTGCTGCAGGGCCCTACGGGGGTTTCGGTAACCATATTCAATTTTGGATATCAGGTGGCTGCCCTGGTTTCTTTTTTGGTCATCTTTCCCTTAGTTTATAAAAAGCCTTTTTGGATGACAGTCGGGCTACTTTTTTTTAGCCTTTTAGGAATATTTTTTGGCATGCAGCGATCGGTCTTTGTCACCTTTGTTTTTTCAGCTTTTGCTTTTTCCCTGTTCTATTACCGTTTTAAATCGGTTTTCATTATGGGGCTGGGGCTATTGCTTGGTTTTTTAATTTACAGCTTTGTGTTAAAAAAGGAGTCGGCGCAATATGATAATATTCTGGTGAAAGAGCAGAACTCGGAAGAGAACCGCAGCGGCTTAATGACCGAGAACTTGAAAATCTATATGGATTACCCTTATGGCTTGGTTTTTTACGGTAAAAATTGGTATGATGTAAGCAAAAACAATCCGGTATTTAGCGGAGGTCTCACTTCGCATAATGCCTACTTTATGTTTATAACTTATCTGGGACCTTTTTTAGGATTTGGTTTGCTTTTCCTGATTTATCGGCCTATTGTGGAGATTTTTAAACGCTCTCTTCGAAATATCAGAGAAGAAAAATATGCGCTGATGGTCTGTTTATGCTTCTCTTTCCTGGGAGTATCTTTAAATGCCTTATTCCATAATGCCTGGTTGTTAAATGGAAATGGTGCGGCAGTGTTTCTATACTTCGCCATTTTGCAACTGAATTATATCAATTTTCAGTCTAAACAGGTTTAACAACTTTACTATGGTAACTGTTAAATACCACGTATTGCCTTTTTTATATCGCCAAACCGTTTGGTTTAGTTCGGCTAAACCTGGTATTCTCAACTGTTTCAATACTTATTATAAGCACTGCCAGTATAAGAAAGATGTATTTGGCTATAAACGAAGGCCTTTTTTTACAAAACTGATCGATCTTTCCAGGGAACAAAGTCAAATACTTCAGGGATTTGATAAAAATACGATTTATGAAGTAAAGCGTGCGGATAAGGATGGGGTACAAACCTGCACAGAATCCAAGGTTGAAGCGTTTATTAGCTTCTATAATTCATTTGCTCAGACCAAAAATCTCCCTCTTCTAACTAGCCGAATAAAAAATTATCGGAGTAACCTGATCATCACCAAGGCAGTGTATGAAGGAAAGGATGTAGTAATGCATTCTTATGTATTAGATGAGCAGTTGAAGCGGGTTAGATTAGTTCATTCGGCTTCAGTGTTCAGAAATGAAGCGGATGCTTCTAAAAGAGCCGTTATTGGGCGGGCCAATCGGTTCTTACATTATCAGGATATCCTGTATTTTAAAGAGAAGGGGTATCATTTTTATGATTTAGGGGGATATGCTTATCAAACACAAAATCAGGAACTAGAACATATTAATCGGTTTAAAGATGGTTTTGGCGGAGAGTTAAAAGAAGAAAGCGAGTATATGCCATTCCTAATGGTTTTGTTTCTAAAATTTAGAATAAGGTAATCCGGTAATGCGCAAAAAGATATTTTTTCTGGTAGGGACTTTGGGTGCTGGTGGAGCCGAACGGGTTTTTTGGTTGCTGAGTCAGGGGTTTAATCAGGAGCTTTATGAGATCACCTTGGTGTTATATTCCTCCCGAGAGGCTACTTTTTCTATGGATTTAAGGGGTGTGCGGATGATTGATTTGAATACCCAAAAAGCCTCACGTTCATTTTTCAAGTTATATAGCCTAATACGTGCAGAGAAGCCTTATGCGGTTTATTCCACCGTTGGCCAAAATAATATTTTATTGTCACTGGTTTCTTTTTTTGCACCCATTCCCAATATCATTGCCCGCGGATCTAATATTCCGGATCAGTCCGTTAAATTTAACGGCAAAAAATCCAGCTTTTGGACCCTATTTGTTCCCTGTTTTTACCGGCGCTTTAAAGCCATTGTATGCCAGTCTGAAGAAATGAAATGCTCTTTTCTGAAAGTTTACCACCTGGATCCCCAAAAAATAGCGCTCATTCCTAATCCGGTAGTAAACACCGGATATTTAAACACCAGGCTAATTAATAGTGGCCCCAAGCGGATTATTATAGTAGCCCGTTTAACCCAGGTAAAAGGGCATGATCGTTTACTGGAGATTTTCCGCCAGCTTCCGGTCAATTATTTATTAACCATAGCCGGTGATGGCCCGTTAAAAGAAGAAATTCAGGCTCGGGTAAAGCGATTGAATTTGGAGCACCGGGTTCAATTAATAGGGGAGGTTAGCAATGCCATTCAATTAATTGCCGAACACAATGTTTTGGTATTGAGTTCTTATACCGAGGGCTTTCCCAATGTGGTTTTAGAAGCTTTGTCGGTGGGTACACCCGTAGTTACCTTTCGGGTGGGAGGGATAACAGGTTTAATTTTGGATGGATTTAATGGTTATGTGGTTGAGCAAGGCGATACAGAAAGATTTAAAGAACGTATTATCGAGGCCTGCTCCCAAAAATGGGATGCCATGGCCATTAAACAGGACGTATTTTCCAGATATTCACTGCAAAAGGTAGCGCTGCAATACGAAGAATTGGTTCTATAATACGGATATTTTATCTATGAAAGATGCCTTGGTATTACTGATGACTCCTAATATGAGCCTGGAAAAGTGGGATTCGCTGGGCCAGTTATCGCGGGAGCTGAATTACTACGATAAGCTGTGTAAAAAGTCCGGATTCAAACTAATTATATACAGTTACGGGCGGCAGGAAAAACCATTGAATGACTATCCGCATATTACCGTTTTGCAAAAGTTTGGCTGGATACCAACTAGAATTCCATTCCGGGTACAGAATTGGATTTATCATCTTAGCTCCCTGTTTTTTTATAGAAAGTATTTTAAAAAAGCCCTGATTTGTAAAACTAACCAGTTTTCGGCCTCAGGCTTCGGATTGCTGCTGAAATTTTTTTACAGAATCCCCCTGGTGGTAAGAATGGGGTATTATTATTCGCACTTTAAGCCCATTTCCCGCATTAGGGGCTTGTCCGAAAAAATGGCTTTCCGGTCAGCGGATTTGATTTTAACCACTTCGCCGGAAGCTGCCAATTATATTATCAGGCAGTATCGGATAGATCCACAAAAGTTATTATTTACCTGTAATAATATCGATTTGGAGATATTTAAACCTCTGCCATTTGATAAAGAGTGGGATTTAATTTTTGTGGGAAAACTGCAGGCTCAAAAAAATATAGCGCTTGTTTTAGAGGTGGTGAACAAATTAAATGCAAAGACCTTATTAATTGGCAAAGGCAGTTTAGAACCGATGGTAAGTGTTGCTGTGGGGAATAATAAGAATATTACCTGGAAGAAAAGGGTGGATAATTCTGATCTGGCAGCATATTACAATAAAGCAAAATGCTTTTTACTCTTGTCTGAGTATGAAGGCAACCCTAAGGTTTTGTTAGAAGCGATGGCTTGCGGTTTACCCAGTGTGGTTACCAGCGTTCCGGGTATCCGGGAGTGTATTGCTCATCAGTTGAATGGTATTGTTGTACCTCAAGATCCGGATCATATCAAAACACAGATCGAAGCTTTACTTTCTGACGATTCCCGGATGAAGCAGATTGGAGAAAATGCCCGGCACTGGGTAAAAGAAAAATGCAGCATGTCTGAAAATATCGACAAGGAAATGGCCTTCTATGCATCATTTTTGCTTAAAAATAATCCTTAATTCCTGATTATCTACCCCATCTGAATCAGAAGGTGCCTGTTAGTTTCGGATATTCAATGATTTAATTTATGGATGTTACCGTTTTAATGTCTGTGTACAACAGCGAGAAGTATTTGAAAGAGGCTATCCGGTCTATTTTAAATCAAACCTATCGTGATTTTGAATTTATTATTATTGACGATGGCTCCTCCGATAACTCAAGGGACATCATAGAGCAATTTGCTGCCGAAGACCCCCGCATTGTATTTGTGAAAAATCATCAAAATATGGGCTTAGGTGCTTCTTTAAACCGCGGAATCAAACTGGCCAGCGGTAAATATATAGCCCGCCAGGATGCTGACGATCTTTCTGCCCCAAACAGACTTTCTGTCCAGCTTAAGCATGCCCTGGAAAACCAGGAGGTGGATATTATAGGTTCAGATTGTTACGAAATTGATATTTACGATAATATCATTTTTGAAAATCGCCACCACTCGGCCCAAAATGACTTTATGGGCAATCTGCTTAGTCGAAAGGGAATTTTTGCCCATGGTAGTGCTTTTCTAAAAAAAGATAAGCTTTTAGAAGTCGGTTTGTATGATTCCCGTTTTTATTTTACTCAGGATATTGAACTCTGGCTTCGATTAATTAGCAATGGAGCAAAGGTTCATATCATGAATCAGCTTCTCTATTCTTACCGGAGGGCGCCCTCATTTAATCCCAAAAGGAATCCTGCAAAAGACAGTTATAATAAGGTGCTGCACATGATGTATGTCCAAAAAGAAAGTGCCAAGGTTATTGACCTGGAGTTGCAACACATTCAACAATACTTATCCGGCCTGAATGGCCATCAGCAGCCTTATGCGATGGCTAATTACTGGAAAAGTTTGGGCAATGTTACTTATATGCAGAATTGTCCCAAAAGAAAAACCTATCAATACATCTATAAAGCTTTTAGAGAGAAAAATCCTTTGATGAATTATCCCAAATTCTTGTTGCTGGGTTTGGTGTATCTGCTTCCTCCGGGTTTAGTGAGAAGTTTTATGATTCATTAAATCTTTAATTCACTATTGCTTATCGCCAAAGATAAAACTAAAGAGCCGATTTTTTTTTATTTCTATCAGAGTGGCTTGGAAAATGGCTCGCCATAAAACTAAAAACCTATGAAAATATTAGTTACCGGAAGTGCGGGTTTTATTGGCTTTCATTTAACCCGTTCTTTGCTCATTCGTGGAGAGGAAGTAGTAGGTATTGATAACCTGAACGAGTACTATGATGTTAATTTAAAACTGGGACGTTTGGCAGAAACTGGCATTCCTGCCAGCCATATATCCTATGGACATCAAGTTCAAAGCCAGAATTTTTCTAATTACCAGTTTGTGAAGCTGGATTTAACCGACCAGGAAGGTTTGCAAAAGCTTTTTAAAGAACATCAATTTGATGTGGTTTGCCACTTGGCCGCCCAGGCCGGAGTTCGGTACAGTTTGGTTAATCCACAGGCTTATCTGGATGCAAATATCCAGGGCTTTCTGAATATTTTGGAATGTTGCCGCCAGAATCCAATAAAGCATTTGGTTTATGCCAGCTCATCCAGTGTATATGGTTTAAATAAAAAAATGCCTTTTACAGTAGATCAGAAAACAGATCTGCCTATTTCTTTATATGCGGCTTCCAAAAAGAGTAACGAACTGATGGCGCATGCCTATAGCTACCTCTTCCAAATTCCGACTACCGGTTTACGCTTTTTTACCGTTTATGGCCCCTGGGGTCGGCCCGATATGGCCTTGTTTTTATTTACTAAATCAATTATTGAAGGTAAGCCCATCCAGGTGTTTAACCGGGGGCTCATGAAAAGGGATTTTACCTATATCGATGATATTGTAGCCGGTATTCTGGGAGTTATGAAGCGTCCTGTTTTTCCGGATCCATTACATGGAAAACCTCCTTATCGCCTCCTGAATATTGGCCGAGGTAAACCCTTAGGACTCATGGATTTTATTAATGAAATAGAAAGCAATCTGCAGAAAAAAGCCAAAATAGAGTTTCTGGATATGCAAGATGGAGACGTGGCCGAAACCTGGGCCGACACAACGGATTTAGAAAACCTAACGGGATACGTGCCACTGGTAGATATTGCCCAAGGCGTTAAAAGCTTTATAGATTGGTATAAAACCTATTATAGCTTAAATCCGAGACAATTGGGGAAGCCCGCCGTTAAGGTATTGAGAAGTTAAATTTTGTTCATGAATGCAGACTCAAAAATTCTCTTTGTTTCCATGACCAATTACATGGGCGGTGCTGAGTCTGTTTTAAATATGCTTGCCCAGGTAAATAATAGTCCTTTGATTTTTCTTAGAAAAATTTCTAAGAAATGCGTTCCAATAAAGGCGGCCCAGAACGTGAAATTTATAACTGCCTGGCCCTTAATTTTTGGTTTTATATTATTGATTAAAGAGCTCTATGTTTTCCGTCGGGGATACATCATTATGGCATCTCATCCCTATGTTAATGCCTATTTGGGTATTTTGAAACGAGTCGGATATATTAAATCTGAACTGATTGTTCGGGAATCGACTTCCATATTTATTCGATATTCTGGTTTTAAAAGACTGTCTTATCAGGTGATGTATTATCTGGGTTATCCTGCAGTAAACACGGTGGTTTGCCAAACAGAGGAAATGAAGAGTCAGCTTTTAGCGCACAACCGTTTTTTGGCGGCGCATAAAGTGCTTGTTAGAACCAACCCTATTCATCTGGAAGAGGTTCAAAAGAAAGCCGGTCAGCCTATTGATGAGAAAGACAAGTTTATTTGTGCTGCCGGACGGTTATTGGAGATAAAAGGTTTCCATATCCTTATTCAGGCTTTTTCCCAAATTCATTCGCAATATCCGGGCATCAAACTATTTATTTTAGGCGATGGGCCGCAAAAGCTTTTTCTACTTGATTTGATCCAAAAACTGCGACTACAAAACCAGGTGATTTTAAAGGGGCATATTAGCAATCCCTACCCTTACTTCAAAAAAGCAGAATTATGTGTTGTTCCTTCTATTTTAGAAGGTTTTCCAAATGTTTTGCTTCAAATGATGGCTTTAAACCGGAGAGTTATTTCTACTCTTTGTGCCGGTGGAATAGAAGATATTTCTATAATAACCAAGGTGCCAACCAATCATGTAGAGGAGCTCTCAAAGGCTATTTGTCGAACTTTAGGATCGGATGGAATAAGATATAGTGAGCAAAAATGGCATGATTTTTTTTCAAAAAGAAATCCGATACAATATCTCGACTTTCTGATTGGAAGCAACAAAATCAACTTCCCATTATAACTCCGCTTTTACAGATCATTATGACTACTAAGAATTGGACTGGAAAATATTTTACTGCCGATCGATGGAATATAGGCTATGTACAACAAAGTCCTGAAGATTTGATCAAGACACAGGCTTTGGCCCCCAATGTCCACTGGTTAAAAGAGGATACTTCACAGTATTCAGCCGATCCGTTTATTATGCACATTAACTCAAAACCTATCATTTATTATGAACATCTGTCGTATTGGAAAGCTTTAGGAGAGATTTGCCTGATCCGGGATTTTGATTTCAAATCCAAGCAGATAGTAGCGGGAATGCCTCAAGGTATTCATCTTTCCTATCCTTATATTTATTCGGAAGGAGAAAGGGTGTACTGCATTCCCGAAACCTCTAAAGCTGGTGAAGTTTCTATTTATGAGATTGAATTGCAAGGGCCTAACTTGTTAAACAAACTTAAAGTTTTGTTGAATGGGCAAAATTTTGTAGATACATCGTTAATTAAATATAATAACCTGTATTGGTTATTTACTAGCATATCCGGTTCTTCGAATGAATTACTAATCTTTTATTCCGATTCTATTTTTGGTGATTTTAAGCCGCACGCTTTAAATCCAATATCATCTGATCTCAAAAATTTACGTGGAGCGGGCTCCTTATTTATTGTGGATGGAACTTTGTACTGGCCATCCCAAAATCATGAAAAAAATTATGGTGGCTCAATTATCATTAACCGGATTGATGATCTGACTGAAACCTCTTTTGCTTACACGCGGCTTTTTGAAATACTACCCATTGCTCCTTATACCTCTGGAATTCATAATATTAGTTTTAGTGGTGATTTAATTGTGGTTGACGGAAGACGTCGGATAAAAGCTGTTTGGATGCCATTTAGTAAGGGGATAAAAAAATGGAAACAAACTAAGTTTTGATATCCCGCTGGTTATGGTCATGAATCATTTTTTCAGAATAAATTTATTGAGGTTACAATGCACAAGCTTCTTCGAATTACTACGGTTCCTGTTTCCTTGTTGGTTTTATTAAGGGAGCAACTCAAGTTTATGTCTGATCATTATGAGGTTTTAGCAGTCTCTTCGGAGGGGGAAGCTTTAAAACAGGTAGCCTTGCAAACCGGAGTTAGAACGGAAGCGGTAAGCATGACTCGTAAAATAACTCCCCTAAAGGATTTAATGGCTTTGTGGAAGTTATACCAGTTAATTCGCCGGGAGAAGCCCTTAATGGTTCATACACATACACCCAAAGCAGGCTTGCTGGGAATGATGGCCGCCCAACTGGCCGGAGTGCCCGTGCGTTTGCATACCGTTGCCGGAATGCCTCTGTTGGAAAAACAAGGAATTACGCGGAAAATATTAACCTATGCCGAAAAACTTACTTATTGGTGTGCTACACGGGTTTATCCTAATTCGCAGAAAATGAAGGAAATTATTGTCCTTCAGCGCTATTGCCGGCCTTATAAATTAAAAGTAATTGGTAATGGAAGTTCTAACGGCGTGGATACGGCTTTTTTTGCCAATAATCATCTCCCCGGCCACGACAATGAGTTGAAAACTTCTCTGAAAATTTCAGCCGAGGATACAGTTTATTGTTTTATTGGTCGTATAGTAACCGATAAAGGGATTTGCGAGCTGGTTCAGGCTTTTATAAATATTTGTGAAAAATACCCTCACAGTAAACTGCTTTTAGTTGGGCCTTTCGAGCGGGATTTGGATCCTTTAGACCATTTTATTGAACATCAGATATTAAACCATCCTTCTATTATCTGGGTCGACTTTAAAAATGATGTCAGGCCCTATTTTAGGATCAGTAATATATTCGTTTTTCCCAGTTATCGCGAAGGCTTTCCCAATGTAGTAATGCAGGCCGGTGCCATGGGCTTACCCTGTATTGTAAGCAATATTAATGGTTGTAATGAAATTATTGAAGATGGTAAAAATGGGATAATAATTCCAGCTAAAGATGCCAGGTCACTACAGATGGCGATGGAAAAACTTGCTTTAGATAAAGCACTCAGAGAAAGGATGGCCTCAGTGAGCCGGCAAATGATTGTGAACAGGTACGACCAGGAATTTATTATGAATGAGTTGCTTAAAGAGTACAATCTACTAAGTGAAAAAAGCAGTATAAGATAATAGCGAAAATTTAGATGAATAATATTTTAATTACCTCTGCAGGGAGAAGAGTGTCATTAATACGATTCTTTAAGGCTGAGTTACAACGAGTTTTTCCAGAGGCAAAACTATATGTAACCGATGCCGAACCTGATTTTTCTGCAGCATGTTATGTAGCCGACGGAGCTTTTAAAGTGCGTAAAAATCATCAGGATGGCTATATAGAAGAATTGTTTACTCTGGCCGTCAGATTGGGAGTAAAAGTTATAATTCCCACTATTGATACAGAATTAAAAGTCCTGGCTAATAATAAAGAAGTTTTTGCCAATGCGGGTATTACCATACTTACTTGCAGCAGTCCCTTGATAGAGATATTTGGCGATAAAAGGAAAACCAGCTCTTTTTTTGGTGAGTACGATATTGAAACGCCTCATATTTACGATAAACATAATTTGAAATACCCACTATTTATAAAACCATTTGATGGTAGTATGAGTGCTGATACTTTTTATATAGAAAGTCCTAAGCATCTTACTGAGTATCATTTGTCCAATGAGCGGTTTATGTTTATGGAATACATGGATAGTAATTTGTATGATGAATTTACAATTGATATGTATTACGATCAGAATAGTATTTTAAGATGCCTGGTTCCTCGCAAAAGAATAGAGGTGCGTGGCGGAGAAATCAATAAAGGGATAACAGCCAAAGGATATGTGTTTGAATTTTTGAAGAAGAGATTAAAAATCTTAAATGGGGCTGTAGGATGTGTTACCATGCAGCTTTTTTATAACCCCCAAAACCAACATATCAAAGCTATTGAAATGAATCCACGTTTTGGCGGTGGATATCCATTGGCCTATCTGGCCGGAGCCAATTATCCTCGATATATCATCCAGGAATACTTATTGAATAAGCCTGTAGAACAGTTTGATGATTGGGAAGAAAATTTGTTAATGCTGAGATATGACAATGAAATCTTAATTCATGACTTTGATTCATAAAAACGAAGTAATAGTTTTTGATCTGGATGATCTGTTATACAAGGAGTTTGATTTTGTTAGATCGGGTTTTTGGACCATAGCCCTTCTGGTTTCTAAAGATCAAGCCAAGTCTGTTTTTAAAGCGATGATGGTCGAATATTTTTCGGATAGGCCGGTGTTTAACTGGCTGTGTAATAAATATTTCAATGGAAGGTCAGAATATACAGTAGAAAAACTTTTAAATATTTATCGAACCCATATCCCTAATATTGAGTTAAGCCAGGAAGTAGCCGGGGTTTTAACGCAATTAAAAAAACAGGGGAATAAATTGGGTTTAATTACCGATGGCCGCACCAGAACTCAGCGTAATAAAATTAAGGCTTTAAAGCTTTCTAATTGGATAAACGATATGCTGATTTCTGAAGAGTTTGGCTATAAAAAACCTTCTCCGCAACCCTTTAAATATTTTATGGAAAAATACCCCGGAGAGAGATATGTGTATTTAGCTGATAATGTCAATAAAGATTTTGTTACTCCTAATCGCTTGGGTTGGCGTACCATTGCCTTAGCTGATAATGGATTAAATATCCATAATTCTCAATCAAACCTAGAACCTGTCTTTTATCCGCAAGAAAGCATTTACAGTTTTTCAGAATTAAAGCCCGGATAAAGCAGGTTTTCTTAGTTATCATCTATATGTATAATCCTTATTTCAAAAGACTAATTGATTGTAGCGTTTCACTAATTATTCTGTTGGTGCTATCTCCGCTGATCATTTTTATAACCATCGTGCTGTTTATGTATTTTAAAGGAAGGCCGTTTTTTTTTCAACTGCGTCCCGGGAAAAATGAGCGTATTTTCAAGTTATACAAGTTTAAAACTATGAATGATAAATGCGATGCCCGGGGGGAATTATTGCCAGATAAAGAGCGCCTTATTCCTATTGGCCGGCTGCTGCGGAAAACCTCGCTGGATGAGTTGCCACAGTTAATAAATGTACTTAAGGGAGATATGAGTCTAATTGGCCCACGCCCCTTATTGCCCCGCTATCTTCCTTACTATACTGAAGTTGAAAAGATGCGGCATAGCGTTAGACCCGGTATTACCGGTTGGGCACAGGTAAACGGCCGAAATGTTTTAGGATGGAAAGAACGCCTGGAAGCCGATGTTTTTTATACCCAGAATCTTTCTTTTAAGCTGGATATAATCATACTAACTCAAACGATTAAGAATATCCTTTTTGCCAAAGATATTCTGACTGATCCGGACAGTTTTATGAAGCCGCTAGACCTTGAAAGAGCCGCAACAGTAAAGAAATTATCTGTTGATTAAACCTCCAATTCCCACTTGGAATTCAACAGTATCGATAAAAATATTTAAAATCTAAAGCTATGATAAACACAACTACATTAAATACGTCCGGGTTTATCAAAACCAGTTTTTCAGATACGAAAGACATGACTTATCTTCTGATCACAATTAAAGAGAGAGAGCTATGGAATAAGTACATTCACGCCAGCAAAATCTGTGATTTTTATCATAGCTGGTATTATCATTCCCTGGAAAAAAATGAGGAACCCTTTCTTTTTGTTTATTGCCAGGGAGATTGTTTTATAGCTTTTCCGTTGCTGAAACGAAAGATCAACAATTCAGAATATTATGATTGCACCTCGGTGTATGGTTATGCAGGCCCAGTTTCTAATGTAGAATTTTCTTTATTGGATGTTCAGATGGTCGAAAATTTTAGAGAAGCCTTCTTATCCTTTTTGAAGAAGGAAAAATTTGTATCTGTTTTTTCCAGGTTACATCCCATTATTAATCAGGATTTATTGTTGAGCTGTTTTGGAGGTTTGCATGATAACGGAAAAACAGTGGTGATTGATTTGCAGATACCTTTGGAGGAGCAACGGAAAAGATACCGGCGGCAATACCGTCAAAAAATAAGACAATTGCGTGAAAAAGGATACTGCATCAAAGAAGCATCTACCAAAGAAGAAATAGAGCGATTTGTAAAGATATATAACGAAAATATGGCCCGGGTTAAAGCCGGATTGTTTTACCATTTTGATGAATATTACTTCTTTAATATGCTGAATGCTGTTGATTTTGAAAGCGGCATTTTATTGTTATGTGATGGAGATGAAATAACTTCAGGGGCCTGTGTCACTTATTCCAATAATATAATGCAGCTTCATTTGGCAGCCACTAATAATGCCTACCTCCAAGAAGGCCCCATGAAACTTTTGATAGACGAAGCTGCCATTTTAGGGCGTCGTAAAGGAATCCATTACTTGCATTTGGGTGGTGGTGTGGGCGGACATCAAGACTCTCTGTTTGAATTTAAATCTGGCTTTTCTAATACTCTTTTGGATTTTAAAACCTGGCGTTTTATTGCCAATATAGAAGTTTATAATCAGTTGGTGGAACAATGCTCAACATGCCGGGAATTTAATACAGGTTTTTTTCCTCTCTATAGGGAACAAAAAAGTATTGATCAAATTATTTGAAAGCTCTTTTATACCCTGCTCTAAATTACCTATTCATAATATACAGGGTTGCTTATTTGGGAAAGCAACCAATTTATTCCTGTACTCTTAACATCTACCGCTATGCATAAGAAAATTAGTTTGTCCTCACCACATATGGGGGGGAGTGAGTTTTTGTTTTTAAAGAATGCCTTTGATAGTAATTGGATTGCGCCACTGGGACCGCATGTAGATGGTTTTGAAAAAGATTTAGCGGCCTATTTAGGCAATGGCGTTCATGTAGCTGCCCTAAGTTCGGGTACGGCTTCTTTACATTTGGCCTTAATAGTTTTGGGGGTTCAAGCCGGCGATGAAGTTATTTGCCAGTCGCTCACTTTTTCGGCCTCTGCCAATCCTATTTTATATCTGGGGGCAATTCCGGTATTTGTAGATAGCGAAGAACAGAGCTGGAATATGTCTCCGGAGTTTTTAGAAATCGCCATTAAAAGGCGCATCGCCAAGGGCAAAAAGCCTAAAGCCATCATAGTGGTTCATCTGTATGGCATGCCTGCCCAAATGGATCGGATTATGGAAATTGCCCAGCAATACAATATTCCTGTTGTAGAAGATGCGGCCGAGGCATTAGGCTCCAGTTACAATAACCGCAAGCTGGGTACTTTTGGTGATTTGGCCATTCTTTCCTTTAACGGCAATAAAATCATTACAACTTCTGGCGGGGGCGCCTTGATTTCGCTAAAGGAGGAATGGATTGTTAAAGCCCGATTTCTGGCTACGCAGGCAAGAGATGCTGCCGCTTATTATCAGCACTCGCACATAGGCTATAATTATCGGATGAGTAATATTTGTGCCAGTATTGGGCGAGGGCAAATGGAGGTATTGCCTTTACGCATCTATCAGAGGCGAAAAAATTTCTCGCATTATAAGCGATTGTTGGCCGGTATCCCTTATTTAAGCTTTCAGGATGAGCCAAACGAAAAGTATTTCTCTAATCACTGGTTAAGTGCCATTCTTCTAAAAGACAATCCTGAAGGTGTTACTTGCGAAACTTTGAGGCTTGCCCTGGCAAAGGATAATATTGAAGCCCGGCCAATTTGGAAACCCATGCATCTACAGCCCATATTTAAACCCTATCCTTTTTATGGAGATGGTACCAGTAATCGGCTATTCAACTTGGGCTTGTGCCTACCTTCAGGGTCTAATTTAACGGAATATGAGATCCGTATGGTGATTTCTAAAATAAAAAGCTGCTTAACAATACCTGCTCTGCATAAATCCTTCTAAGCGGTTTTAAAATCTATCATTATGAAAAGTATTATTTATGGCGAAAAGGCCCTTTCTAAATGGGTCATTTTTCTAATTGACCAGGTTATTGTTAGCTGGTCATTAGCAGTTTCATTTTTCGTCAACATGGAGTTTGAATTCTCGGAAATGCTCCGTGGACCTTTCTTTATTTATTCGGGCTTGTACAGCTTAATTGCAATGATTGTGTTTATTCGTATGCGTATTCATACAGGAATTATCCGCTACTCTAATACGGCTGATATTATCCGGATATTTTCGGCGGTATTGCTTACTACTTTGTTGTATATCGGGCTGGTAAAATTGTTTGTTATTCCTAATCATCTGGTTTGGAATCGGTTTCCATATGTGGTATCGGTTAATTTTTTTATTTCTAGTTCTGTTCTGATCATGCTTCGAATTGGGGTTAAAAGCTTTTTTAGTTTTTTGAAGAGCAGTCAGCGAGGCGATAAGGAAATTGTTTTGATATATGGCTCAGATAGTTCCGCCATTTTGCTTAAACAAGCTTTAGAAATAAATGCAGAAAGCCGATTTGAGATAATTGGCTTTATTGATGATGACCCTGATAAAGTGGATAAATACATAGAGCAAAAAAAGGTGTTCCATTCCTCTGCCTTGGTTAATCTGAAAAAAAAGCATCGAATAAAAAATCTGCTGGTTATGGGCAGCCTTCCTGTTGATGGAAGACGAGTGGCGATAGAAAAATGTCTGGAGCTGGGTATAAAAATTCAGAAGGTTCCTCCTGCTGATCAATGGTTATATGGCCGCTTGCAATTGAACCAGATCCGGAGTCTTAAAATTGAAGATTTGTTACAGCGGGAACCCATTATCCTTAAAAAGAACAATATCCTTACCGAGATTGCAGGTAAACGAATATTGGTTACCGGGGCAGGCGGTTCTATTGGCTCTGAGATAGTGCGTCAGCTATTGGACTACAATCCGGAAGAGGTGATTTTATGTGATCAGGCAGAATCTCCTCTCCATGAATTGAAATTGGAGGTTGAAGATAATTATGCGGGAGCCAAAATTGTTAGTTATATGGCCAATATTCAAAATAAACACCGACTGTATCGTTTGTTTAAAAAATATAAGCCCCAAATAGTGTTTCATGCTGCGGCATATAAGCATGTGCCGATGATGGAAAGCCATCCTTTTGAAGCGGTAATGACCAATGTCTTGGGCACAAAAAATCTTGCCGATATATCCGTAGAGTTTGGCGTGGATAAATTTATCATGATTTCTACTGATAAGGCGGTTAACCCTACCAATGTGATGGGGGCCTCTAAGCGCATTGCTGAAATTTATATTCAATCATTGAACGGGTACAAAAATCCCAAAATTCCAGATCAGCAGTGTTCAACCAAATTTATTACTACCCGCTTTGGCAATGTGCTTGGCTCTAGCGGATCCGTACTCTCCCGTTTCCAGGGGCAAATTGAACGGGGCGGACCAATCACAGTTACGCATCCTGAAATTACCCGTTATTTCATGACTATTCCTGAGGCAGTACAGTTAGTGATGGAAGCTGCGGCCATGGGTTATGGTGGAGAAGTATTTGTTTTTGATATGGGCAATCCGATTAAAATTGTGGAACTGGCCCGGAATATGATTAAACTTTCCGGTCTTTCCCCGGATAAGGATGTGGAAATTGTTTTTTGCGGATTAAGACCAGGCGAGAAGCTTTACGAAGAACTACTATGTAAAGATGAGCATAGCATTCCTACCCATCATCATAAAATTAAAATTTCGCGTGTCATTACCTATCCTTTCGAATATGTTGAACCTATAATTAATGAGTTATTAGAATTAAGCAACACAGCCGAAGATGAGGATATGGTAAAGAAAATGAAAGAAATTGTTCCCGAATATATCAGTAATAATTCTGTATATGAGAAATTGGATATACTCAAAGCGGTTAGTTAGTTAAAGAAGCCGGAGTTTAATTAATATGAATTATTTTAAATTCTGGAAAACTTTTTCGATTAAATCATAGTTATTCTAATCCCCGGCAGGAGGCAAAATCTCAACATTTACCCTTAAATAAAAAAGATATGGAATTAAATGCAGGAGAAATAGTGGAACGTGTTGTTCGAAGAAATAAGGTTAGTATCAGTGAATTAGCCCGGCGTTTGCAAGTTAATCGTCGGTCTATTTATAACTGGTTTGATCAAAAAACCTTACGGATGGACATTATCTGTAAAATTGGCTATGTACTTGGTCATGATTTTTCGGTAGATTTTCCGGATGCCTTTGGCGAACGTGGATTTGCCGCCATGGAAAAAATAGTGGACTCTATTGGGGAAACCGATGGGCATCCTAATACGGTTCATTATTGGATGGTAAAGTATATCTCATTGCTGGAAAAGTATAATGAACTTTTGGCGCAGGAAACCAAAAATGAAATCATCCCGATGGAATTAAAACGCCTGCAAACCAAATCCTTTGCTGATAATATTTATGAATCATCAGATTCGATGTCGTTGTAATTTAAAACAGATTATATCGAAAAATCCAATACTAAAACATTACAAATAAGATGAAACAGAAAGCCCCTGGTTTTGGCCAGGGGCTTTTCTTGTATTAGACCTTTTTTAGAACTGCTCTTCATCTGGTCGGCTTTCCGTTTGATCGTTACGTTTGCCTTTAGGTTTCAGATCCTGCTTGCCAAAACGGTAGCTAAAAGTAAGATTAGCCATACGACCCATCATGCGGCGCTCTGACTGTTGGATGAAAAACTGGGTTTCAGTAGTTTGCCCCCATTTGCGGCTGTTTAATATGTCGCGAACATTAAATGAGATGCTGCCTGCCTTGTTTTTCAGAACATCCATGCGCAAACCGGCATCCATGCCATACATTTCATTGCTGCGTCCTTGTGCGCCCGTCCTTGGAGCCATATAATTCACATTGAACTGCCCTGAAAGGTTGTAGGGAAGTTTAATATTTCCGGTTAGGTTGGCATTCCAGTTAAAACCATCATTACTTTTAATATTGTAAGCCTCATTGCCTTTAAACTGGCTGTAAAATAAATTCACATTGGCTGTTAGATTGAAATTTTTAACAATATCGGCTTTAGAAATAAGTTCCAAGCCGCTTGAACGGCTGCGAGTTAAGTTAAAAAACTGGGTAATGGTAGCCGCATTGTTATCTGGCAAAGGCATGCGGATACCTTGCACTACATCATTTACCTGTCTAAAATAGGCCGAGGAAGTGAACGTAATGGCTTTCCAGTATTTCATATAGCTCAGCTCAAAAGAATTGATATCTTCCGGGCGTAAGTTTGGATTTCCTATGCGGATATTGTTAGGATCAGAAATGTCGGCAAAAGGAGTTACCTGCCAGCCTCTTGGCCTATTTACCCGTCGGGTATAGCTTACTTGCAATTGTTGTTGCTTATTCAGCTTTTGAGTTAAAAACACGCTTGGGTATACTCTGAAATAGTCTAAGCTCCCTTTGACCTTATTAGATTGAGCCGAGGCATCAAAACCTTGGTATTCCGTATTTAGGTAAGCCTGTTCAGCTCTTAAACCTACTTGTAAGCCAAATTTATCGGTTAACTGATTTTGATAACTGGTATAAAGCGCATAAACCTGATCGTCTAATAAAAAGTCGTTGGTTTGGCTGGGGTCGGTTTTAAAGTCATTGTCTGTAGCATTGAAAACTTCAGATAATTGGGTTTTATCATTTTTGCGGATAGTGCCACGGTAACCGACCTCAAACTTCTGCTTATCAGTAATAGGCAGGCTATAATCTACCTGCATATTATAGTTTTGGGTAAAATCACCGTTGGTATTAAAACGCCGGTCGATGATATCTTTCAGGTCGCCGCTTGTTGTATAAAAGTTCTGATTAAAGTTTTGGGTTTCATCATCCTGATTTCGGCCAAAAGAGAAGTTCCCGCTTAGAGTTTCCCCTTTCTTTTTAAGTTGGCGGTTAAAATCCAGGCTCAGGTCATAGCCATTGGAGTTTCCTGTGCGGTTGGTATTTCTCAGGCTGGAACCACTTTGATCTTCCAGGTTTTGCATAACATAGTTTAAGTTCTCAAAACCTTTATTATCTCTGAAGCTCATATTTCCTGAGACTCCCAAAGTAGTTTTAGAATTGATGTAGTAATCGGCACCCAATTTAATGGTATTGCTTAAGTCGTTTCTATTGCTTTTTGAATTATTGAAAACGCTGCCGAAACTGTTTAAAAAGGTAGTGTTGTTAAAACCGCCACCATTCCGGTTACCACTGCGAAAGTTATAGTTTCCATACAGGTTTACTTTTCCATCGCGGTAGCTTAAATTGCCACTGGCATTATAATTATCCCGGGTTCCTACAGAGGTTGAAACGCTTCCGTTTAACCCTATTTTTTTGTTTTTCTTTAATACGATGTTGATAATTCCAGATTGACCTTCGGGATCAAATTTGGCGGATGGATTGGTAATCAGTTCGATATTTTCGATGGCATTAGCCGGTAAAGATTGAAGAATCTGCGCTATATTACCTCCTCCAATAGCCGAAGGTTTACCATCAATAAGCACACGTACATTGTTGGTGCCACGAAGGCTCACATTGCCATCAACATCTACAGAAACCGAGGGTACATTGGCCAGCAAATCTGTGGCAGATCCTCCTTCGCTTACCAGACTTTGGGCCACACTGAATACTTTACGGTCAATGCCTAATTGCATGGTGTTTCGCTGGCCTTCTACAACCACTTCCTGTAATACGGTTGACTGGCTGGGTGATAATTTAATGGTGCCCAGGGCGATATTTTTTTTGCTGTTATCAATTTGAAGATTTTCAATTTGATGAGGTTGATATCCCACAAAGCTTATTTTTAGCGTATAAGCTCCATTGGCAATATTGGTAATAGAAAAAGCGCCAGATTGGTCTGTTTGTGTAACCTTGGCTGGTTGATTGGCAGATTTTAAAAAGAGTGAAACCGTAGCGAAATCAACTGCTTCGCCATTTTTTGAATCTATAACTTTACCGGTTATTTGTCCTTGTGTAATGGTAGTTGTTGCCTGGCCTTTTGAGAGTAAGGCTAAGCTCATTAAACATGAAAAGAATAGGGTAGATCGTAAAAAAAATAACTTCATGCCTTATTTGGTTTAGATAAGTGTATATGTACTTACGACAAAGAAACAAGGCGGAAGTTTAAAAAACGGATGGTAACTATTTTATTACAGCATTTGCGGGGGAAAATGAGGCATTGGCCAAAGTCGCTGAGAGTCTATTCAATGCTTACGGTTAAACCTTCCTGGCGAAATATTTTGCGGTATACTTCTACTTCGGTAAAAGAGCCTTCCAGGATAACACATTTCCCATCATTGTGAACGGTCCATGCAATGAGTTCAGCCTGGGTTTCAGTATAATCTAAGTATTTAATTAAGCAGTTTATAACATGATCGAAGGTATTCGTATCATCATTCCATAAAATAAGCCGGTGGGTTTCTTTTAACCCAGCCAGTATTTCCTGGAGAGTAAATGTTTCCTCCTGTATCTGTGTTCCCATCCTGTAAAATTATGAATTAGGCAAATAACGTAAAATAGGGAGGTTTATTTTTAATGATTTTAAGAATGAATTTTAATTTTCCTTAGGATATGAGATTCAGCTTTTTTGCCCTGGTTTATTGGTCGTCCTAATCATTTGCTCTAAGGTATCCCATGTTTCATCAGAAATGGCTTCTAAGCCATTAAATTGGCCGGCACCTTGCAGCCACTCTCCTCCATCGATGGTAATTACCTCACCATTGATATATCCCGAAAAGTCCGATATTAAAAATGCGGCCAGATTGGCCAATTCCTGATGCTCGCCTACCCGTTTTAGGGGCACCCGATTTTTGAAGTCAAATTTTTTAGCTAAATCGCCGGGGAGCAAGCGTTCCCAGGCGCCTTTAGTAGGGAAAGGTCCCGGGGCTATGGCATTATTACGGATTCCATATTTTCCCCACTCTGCGGCTAATGAACGGGTCAGAGCCAATACTCCGCCTTTGGCACAGGCCGAAGGAACTACATATCCGGACCCGGTAAAGGCATAAGTGGTTACAATGTTTAAAATGGTGCCCGCTTGTTTTTCCCTGATCCAGTGTTTGCCAAATTCCAGGCTGCAATTAGCGGTTCCCTTTAACACAATATCTATAATTGCGGAAAAAGCATTGGCCGATAAACGTTCTGTTGGGGAAATAAAATTCCCAGCGGCATTGTTGAGAAGCCCATTAACCTGTCCAAAAACATCCAGCGTTTTTTTTAGCAAGGCCGATACTTCTTCACTATTCCGCACATCGCAGCTAACCGCCAACACTTTTCCTCCTGTTTCTGCTTCCATTTCTTGGGCAGACTTTTGTAATACGTCCAGCTTTCGACTGGTTATGACCACGTTTGCTCCTAATTTTAGAAAATAAGTGCTCATAGCCTTGCCCAAACCAGTGCCGCCTCCGGTTACCACAATAGTTTGATTTTTCAGGGCATCTTCCCGCAACATTGGTTGATTATACATCAGGCTGATTTTTTTTGAAGATTCTGGATGATGGTTTTTAATATGGACCGGGTAGATGGCGACCACCATTGCTTGAGCATAATATCCAGCGTTTCCTGATGATCTACTGCAACTTTGGCCAGTAATTCCCGGCGCATATTCATTTTGCTTTGCTGCCAGGTGGTGGCATTGTGCTGGATAAATTCTTTCATTTTTTGTTCGGCAGCCGATAGTAAACTAGCTCCATTAACCACCTCATTAATTAGCCCTACTTTCAAGGCTTCTTCAACTCCCATCAATTTGCCTTCTAATAAAAACTGGTAAGCCTGGCCTTGGCCCAGCCAGAAGGCATACAGATGAAAAATGCTTTCGGGTACTATAATCCCTACCGGAACTTCATTTAGGCCAATAATATACTTTCCTTCGGCCATGATGCGATAATCACTGCAGATTGCTAAAACACAACCACCGGCGGGGCTATGGCCATTGATGGCGCTAATGAGAGGTTTTTTGAATGAGGCCAGTGCGGTGGTCAGGTTTAAAAAATCCTTCCAGAACTCTTTGATTTTTACTTCATCGTAATCATAAAGTTCAATCAGGTCTAAGCCTGCCGAAAAAAATCCTTCTTTGCCGGTAAGGATAAGTCCACTGATGTTATCATCATTTTCAATACTGCGAATCATTTGATGCAGTTCTGCAACCATTTCGGCATTAATGGCATTTGATCTTCCCCGGTCTAAACCTATAACAGCGATGCGATCTTTGGTAGTAACTCGTATAGTATTCATTTGTTAAATTCTGTAGGAATCCCTTCCCATAGTTTAGGTTAAAATTATGTGATATAAAATTATGATTTAGTTGACCCGGTAACGATAAATGACCCGGCCTAATTTTCCTTCAGCGGTAATGCCTTCCAAAATAGCTACATAAGAGCCTTCGCCATCTGCATTGAAAAACTCAACAGATGCTTTTCCACTTTGATCGGTTAAAATGTGCGGATTCCAGTAAATGGTACTGCGTAGGTCGGCTATTTTAGTATTGGTTTTAGGATCGTCATAGTTAGGAGAATAGAATTCTTTAACCTTATAAAATCCTTTAGGAGTATAACTGAGTATTCCTGGGGCATAACTTCGGTAGCTTAAGTTTCTTTCTCCCTGTTTGGTTGTAATTACCAGCACTCCGCCCCCACCCATTATGCCATAAATAGCCGTATTGCTAGCGCTTTTTAGTACCTCTATGGTTTCTATATCGCGAGGGTTGATGGCAGATAAGAATGTAGGTTCTACATAAATTCCATCAAGTACCAACTGCATGGGGATAGGGCCGGAAAAGGAAGAGGTAAGGTTCCGGGTTAAATAAGCTATACCATTCATTACGGTTACTCCCGCTATTCTTCCTTGTAAATATTGGGTTAAATCAGTAGTATATTCCAGATCTTTGGCGGTAATCACCTTGTCGGCATTGCCAGCCCCATTTAGGTTGGTTGAAGTTTTGACCACGGGTTTTTTCTCTACAATTTTTACTTCGGACAGGGTGATGCTGCGATTGACCATGCCATAGCGTCGTAATTCATCAAACTGATTGCGGCTGTTTTTTAAATAAGCATTGATGGAATTGTTCACATTCACTTCAATGGCAGCCGCATTTTTACTTTTGGTTACCATTTGCGGAGGCAGCATATTGAGCTGAACTTCTACGTTTTTGCGGTCTTTGGCATTTCTGGCCTGTACCACAAACTTGGTGCTGTCGTGGAAAAACAAGTTGTTAAAATCAAAGCGGCCTTCGTTGTCTGTAAGGGTATCCCGTAAAAATATATCCCCGGATGATGAAAAAAGGGTCACTTT
>DASQIU010000202.1:0-22873 GCA_035631395.1 Daejeonella sp.
TTCCGCCTGGCCGACCGATATAATATTATTGATAAGCCTAATGCCCGAAGTTCCCACTCCATCATTACACTTCGAGGTGGAGGAATCGTCTTTCCAATATCTATATTGTTGTATTCTTTTTATTCGGGTTTTCATTATGCTAATTTCCTGCTCGGCTTAGCTTGCATTAGCTTCATCAGTTTCTGGGATGATTTGCATACGGCCTCCAGTAAGCTTCGGCTCTTCTTTCACCTAATGGCTGTTACTTTTTTATTTCTCCAGCTTCAACTGTTCCAATTCCCGGTTTGGGTTGTCATTATAGCTTATGTTGTTGTAATAGGTACTATCAATGCATATAATTTTATGGATGGCATAAATGGTATTACGGGTCTATACAGCCTGACGGCTATTTTAACTCTGATCAGTATCAACCAAAGTCTAAATTTTATAGATATGGAGCTATTGATTTTTACCGGTTTAGCTTTGATGGTATTTTTGTTCTATAATTTCCGGATCAAAGCCCGCTGCTTTGCCGGCGATGTAGGAAGTGTTTCTATGGCTTTTATTTTGCTATTTGCTTTGGGAGCGTTAATTTTATTTACCCGGGAATTTTTATATGTTTTGTTTTTGAGTGTCTATGGAGTAGATACAGTACTGACTATTTTGCTACGCCTTTCTAAAAAAGAGAATATTTTTGCGGCACATCGTTCGCATACCTATCAACTATTAAGTAATGAACGAGGTATATCTCAGCTTGGGGTAGCACTCATATATGGTCTGCTGCAGCTGATAATTAATCTATTGGTTATATACCTGGTTAACCTTAATTTGAGTCCGATACGACAAATAGCATTTGCTTTAGGCTTTTTAACGGTCTTGTCTGTATTTTATATGTTGGCTAGACCTGATACAGAAAACCCGGAGATGTCTGTGGGTAAATAAATTAGCGGATTATTAAAATCATCCCTATCTTTCTACTTTAAAAGGATACAGTTTGTTTGCACGGTTAAATATTATGCCCCGATGGATCATTTTCTTATTAGATGTGATCTGCTCTGTGTTTTCTTTAGGATTTGCCTATGTCATCCGGCACAGCTTTGATATTGATCAGATCGATATTTATGAATTAAGTCGCAATCTGTTCATTTTTGCTCTGATCTGCTCTGTAATCTTTCTGTGCATTAAAACTTATGCCGGTATAATCCGCTATACCAGCACCCAAGATGCTGTCCGAATTTTATTAGCAATTGTTTTGTCAAACGGCCTTTTCCTTATCGTAAACACTGCTTTAGTTTTTTTTGACAAGGATACTGCTGTTCAGCCCGTTGTGCTGGTTATCAATGGGCTGGTTAGTTTTTTATTATTAATTATTTATCGGGTTACAGTTAAGTATTTTTTCATTTACGTCAAGAATCTGGAAGTTGTTCGTCGGCAGGTGATTATTTACGGTGCTGGGGATATTGGCTTGGCGGCCAAAAGAACCTTAGATCATGACCCTAAGGTGAATATGAAGGTATTAGCTTTTATTGATGACGAGGATCGTAAAAGCGGAAAAGTCATTGAAGGCGTTAAAATATACCACACCTCCGAAATAGGGAATTTGGTACTAGAACATGAGTTGGATGATTTGATCATAGCCGATCATGACCTGCATCCGGATAAAAAAAATGCTATTGTTGATTTTTGTTTAGAGAATAATATTAAAGTTTTGACCCTCCCGCCGGCTGATAGCTGGATCAATGGACAAGTAAGTAGTCAGCAAATTCAAAACATTAAAATTGAAGATTTGCTGGAACGTGATGGCATCATCATTCATAATGAGGTTATTTCAGACCAGCTAAAAGGCAAACGGATTTTAGTTACCGGAGCTGCCGGTTCTATTGGTAGTGAAATTGCTCGCCAAGTCCTACGTTTTCATCCACAGATGCTCATTTTGAATGATCAATCCGAAACTCCGCTGCATGAACTTCAATTAGAACTACAAGAGCATCATTCAGAATCTAATTTCCATTGTTTTATTGGGGATGTAAGGGATGCAAACCGCATGGAACTTTTGTTTAAAACGTTTAAACCGCATTACGTTTATCATGCAGCGGCCTATAAACATGTACCATTAATGGAGGATAATCCGGCCGAAGCTATTAGAACTAATGTGTTGGGAACTAAAACTCTAGCAGACCTATCAGTAAAATATGGGCTAAAACGCTTTGTGATGATTTCTACCGACAAAGCCGTAAATCCAACCAATGTGATGGGAGCGTCTAAACGGATTGCTGAGATTTATGTACAGTCTTTAAACAACTCTCTCCACAATACCTATCAGACAGAAGATAAAACTCATCCTCTTTTTATTACCACCCGGTTTGGTAATGTGCTGGGTTCTAATGGCTCAGTTATCCCGCGGTTTACGGCCCAGCTCCAAAAGGGAGGGCCAGTTACCGTAACCCATCCGGAGATTACCCGCTATTTTATGACTATCCCCGAAGCCTGCCGCTTGGTTTTGGAAGCCGGAAGCATGGGAAATGGCGGTGAGATTTTTGTATTTGACATGGGTAAATCGGTTAAGATTGTGGATCTGGCCAAGAAAATGATCCGCCTATCCGGCTTGGTACCTAATCAGGATATTGCCATTGAATTCTCAGGATTACGTCCTGGCGAAAAACTGTATGAAGAGTTATTGAACGATCAAGAAAATACTATTCACACTCATCATGAAAAAATCATGATTGGTAAAGTAAGGGAATATGATTTCAACTCTGTAAGTATTTGCATTGATGAACTACTAAAACTAAGCTCAAGCTTTCAAGATAGGCAAGTAGTTATCAAGATGAAAGAGATTGTTCCAGAGTTTAAAAGCAATAATTCAGCTTACGAAGAACTTGACTTGCAGCAAATTCAAGTTCAGGATGCTCAATAAGACATTTTATCCCAAAAGGGTGAAAATGGGTACAAAAAAATCCCAATACCATGATTTCTATTAGAAACACTAGTAAAAAAATAACTTATTTATTGACGGCATTTATTCTAATATTTTTAGGTAATGCATGTACTAAAAATCTGCAAGAAGAAACTGTGGTTTTTAAAGACAATTTTGAAGGAAAAGTATCCCCAAAGATTCATAATGCTGTTTTTTCAAAATATAATGGTTCTACAGTCTTAGGGCGTTACCATACCGCCGGCTTTCATCTGTTTTTGGGATCCTTACCCCCGCACGATCTGATCCAGGTAAGCTTTGACCTTTACATCCATGATAATTGGCGAGGAAATTCTTTAACGGGAGTAAAAGAAGATTCTGATATCTGGATTATGGATTTTGATGGGCGTAGTGAGAAGTACACTACTTTTTCTAATGGTCAGAATCCGTTATTCCAAAACCAATCCTATCCCAACAACTACCCTTTTCAAAACAATCCGGCTAAAACAAATGCCATTAAAACGGATTTGCCGGGCGCTTGCGATTTAAAGAATGTAGCAGGAGGTACCACGAAGTATAAAATCACCCGCACCACATACCATAGTGCCGATACCCTCCAATTAATATGCGGAGCACAGCTATATGCGCATAAAAACTCAACCGACCCGATATGCGAGGCAAGCTGGTCAGTAGATAACCTGCTCATTAAAACAATCCGCTACCGCGACTAATTCGACGATTTTAACATGAAGAAATTATTATACCTGTTCATCTTTACGTTTCTTTCCTCCAATTTACTGGCGCAAACCCTCCCCGTGGGTACACCTTTATTGGAAGAGTATTACCAGATAGCTCATTTAAATGGAGAACTCGATTCTACCATTTCTTTTACCGTCCGGCCTCTTTCTTTAAGCGCTGCTAAAAATATTTTCAACCCGGAGGACGAACAGGCATCCTGGTTAAAATGGGATGGAGTAAAAACATTTGCTCATGGAAAGGGAAAACTGCAGATCTTGCCTTTCTCTTGGCAATCGCAATATAACAGCCACCACCCCTATGGCTGGAATGATGGCTCCATGATACCCGCTAAAGGCTATCAAACCCAAGTAAGCGCCGGAATATATGCCCAATGGGGGCCTTTATCTGTACAGTTGCGCCCTGAACTGGTTTGGGCAGCCAATAAAGAGTTTGAAGGCTTCAATACCGAACATGCCGATATTACCTGGTGGTGGTATTATTGGAGGCTTTTAAATCTTATAGATCTCCCTGAGCGTTTTGGTGATGAAATCTATCGTAAAGCATCTTGGGGACAAAGTAGTATTCGTTTAAACTTTGATCCGATATCCATTGGCCTGTCTAATGAAAACTTATGGTGGGGTCCGGGAAAAAGAAACTCCCTGATCATGAGCAATAATGCTCCTGGTTTTAAGCACCTCACTTTAAACACCATCCGCCCTATAAAAACCCCTATCGGTTCCCTGGAAGGGCAAATAGTGGCAGGCCGCCTGGAAAGCTCCGGTTTTTTGCCGCCGGAACCCAACCGGATTGCCTTTGGGTTCCCTCTTTATTGGCCCAAAACCGAAGACTGGCGTTACCTTTCCGGCTTTACGCTTACTTATCAGCCTAAATGGGTACCAGGATTATTTCTGGGTATAACTCGGGTTTTTCAGATGTATCATAATGATATGGACGGTCGCTTGGATGATTACATTCCATTTTTTCAGGCATTTCAAAAATCTAATACCAGCGAAGGGGAAAAAGAACGCGATCAGTTAGCGTCTGTGTTTGCTAAGTATCTGCTAAAAGAATCAAAAGCAGAAATATATTTTGAGTTTGGCCGAAATGACCATTCCATGAACTTACGGGATTTTTTAATGGAGCCGGAACATTCCCGGGCATATATGGTCGGTTTCTCCAAATTGTTTACGTTACCAAAAAAAGATGAGTTTATTCTGGCCAACCTGGAATTTACCCAATTATCACAGGCCAACAGCAGCCTTATACGTGATGCCGGAGCCTGGTATGTGCATGTTCCTGTACGTCAAGGATATACCCATCAAGGGAAAGTAATAGGTGCTGGTATTGGCCCCGGAAGCAATTTGCAATCCATGAGCCTAAGCTGGCACCGGGGGCTTAAAAATCTGGGCTTGCAATTTGAGCGATACGTGCATAATAACGATTTTTATTTTGATGCTTTTGCGCATAGCGGCGACTACAGAAAACGATGGGTTGACCTGAGTATGGCGGCAACAGCCGGCTGGAATTATAAAAACCTATTAATTAATGCCAAGTTCTCTACTATCCGGTCTTTAAATTACCAGTATTGGCTAATAGATCGTCCGTGGGAGCATACATTTCTTCAATCTGGCCAGGATTTATTTAATTTCCAGGGGCAATTGGGCTTAACCTATCGTTTTTAAGAATGACCAGAAATTATTTTTATAATTTACTGTTAACGCTTACCAATATTCTATTTCCTATTCTTAGCTTTCCTTATGCTTCCAGAGTATTAGGGCCCATTGGAATAGGAAAAGTACAGTTTATACTCTCTTTTGCACAATACTTTGCCTTATTTGCAGCTTTAGGAATTCCTGTTTATGGTATTAAGGAAATAGCCAACAGGGGGCATAAAAAAAACCGTTCTTTGGTTTTTTCTGAGCTGATTACTATTCATTTAATTACCAGTTTGCTTTTGGCAGTTTTATATCTGCTGATCATTTATTTTATTCCTTTTTTTCATGCTGAAAGGGGAATTTATCTGGGGGCTGTTTGTATAGTACTATTCGGTTTTTCAACCATTGACTGGCTTTACTCCGGTTTGGCAGAATTTAAATCTATTGCGCTTCGGTCGGTAACTATTAAAGTTATCTCTATTTTGTTGTTGTTTTTTCTTGTCAGAGATCGGAATGATTATGATATATATTTATATATCATGATATTTTCCCTTTTAGGGAACAATCTGCTAAGCTTTATTTTATTGCCGAGGTCTGTAAAGATTTTGTTTAAGGGACTGAATCTGCTAAAACATGTAAAACCCCTGCTTTTTATTTTTGCCACCACTTTAGCCTCAAGCATGTACACCGTTATGGATACTTTGTTGCTGGGCTTTCTGGCAAATGAAAAGGCAGTAGGTTTATATACGGCGGCCGTTAGGTTAACCAAGGTAACTTTGCCATTTATAACTTCTATGGGAGTAGTTTTAGTTCCTGTTATATCTAAAGAGTTTTCTAAAAATAACTTTTCGGCTGTTCAAACTCATTTAGATAAATCTTTCAGGTACATTGCCTTTTTTGCTATTCCGGCTGTAATTGGATTAGTGCTTTTAGCCCCTGAGCTTATTACTATATTTTCTGGCCCTGAGTTTAGGAATGCTACTATAAGTATGCAGATACTAGCTCTATTGCCTTTAATTATTGGTTTTGGACATTTCTTTTTAATCCTGATTTTGGTGCCTGCTGGCAAGAATAAGGAGATGTTGATATCGGTATGTGGCGGTGTTATTACCAGTTTAGGTTTAAACTTTTTATTAGTTCCTAGTTTCCAGGAAATGGGTTCATCCATTGCCAATGTATGCTCAGAGGTGGTGGTTACCGGACTTTATATTTACCATGTGAAGAAGTATTTCTCTTTTAATTACGACTGGAACCTTTTGTTAAAAGCATTGGTCTGTTCCTTATTGTTTATTCCCATAATTGGAGTAATGCGTTCCTGGAATATTAATATGCTTGTTTTTCTATTTTTGTCGGGCCTGAGCTGTGTTCTGGCTTATTTGTCAATACAAAGGTATTTGTTTAAAAGCCATTTTTTAATTGAAGTTATAGATTTTGTGAGGTTGAAGCTAAAGAGGGGAGATAACGGGGGCGAATAAGCGGTATGCGTCCCCTTTTAAACAAGAAATTGGCTGAAGTTGGGTTGGAGGCTTTGAACCTTAAGCCTCCTGGCATATTTCAAAATTGGGGATGCCAGAAGGAAGAACTATCTCATGATCAATTTATACATAGCCATCAGGAAAAGGCCTAGCAAAGCGCCTAGGACTATGCCTTTAGGATATTTAATCTGGTTCCTTTTTAGGGGTAATTCAGGTTCATCCACAATTTGTACGGTTGGAGTTTCCTGAGCCAGCATGGTTTTGCTTGCCTCCAGATTTTTAACTGTTTCGGTATAAATGGTGCTTAGTACAATTTTATCACGTTCTTTTATCTCTACTTGTGAGTTAACAGCGGCATATGCCGGATTCAGGTCCAATAAATTCTGATTGGCCACCGAAACCGAATAGGTTTTCCGGTTTAAAATAGCATTTAAACTATCGGCCCGGTGTTGCAGGCGCCGCACATTATTTCTTAACCGACTGGTTTTAGTTTGGATAAAAAAATCAGTGGCCTGTTTAATCATTCTCTCACAGAAAAGCTGGGCCAGCCTTTCATCACGCATAACGGTGTTTACTTCAAAAAAACCCAGCTTTTTGTCGGTTTTAGCTATCCTAAACTGGCCCTCTAAAACTCGAAAGGTAATATCAAATAGTAAACTATCTTGCAAGCGGGTATTGTTTTTCCCACCTACCGGGAAGGAGATTTCTTTTCCATCCGGACTGTATTTTAGCCAGGCTTTTTTTAGCTTATAAGCCTGTGCATAACGGTCGGCTAAAGATTGTTTTCCCTCGTCATCATAAGGACTTAATAAAGTTTCATTGATTAACTTTCTGCTTTTTAATAATTCCTGCACATTATCGCCAGCCAATACGCCTCCACCTCCGGCCAATCCTTCCATATTAAAACCAAACTGTCCGGCCAAAGCGGCTAAACCGCCTCCTCCTGCGCCTTTCGGATCTTCTACTACAAACGTTAAGCGGGCAGTATAGGTATGAGGCCATTTCCAGGCAGCAAGGGCACCTAATAAAGCTCCGACCAAAGTGGCCAGCGCCAGGTGTTTTTTAAATTTTCTAAGATATTTCAGATCATTCAACCGATTGGTAATGATCTGTTTAAAAGAAAATTCAGGTTCGTAAGGGTATGAGTTGTTTTCCTGATTCATCGGCTCAATATTGCAATTAATCCTACCAGAGCCGTTAAGGCCGAAGTTACACCTGAGAGTTCGGCAAAACCTAATTTAAAACGCATCTGCGCATCTTTTTCAGGTACCACAATTTTGCTTCCGGGTTTTACAGCCGGATATGTTCTGAAAAACAGGAAGTTGTTTACCGGTTTGTTAATGCCATTAGGATATTGTACATAAGCTCCCCTAAGGCGGGCGTTTTCTTTAGCTCCGGCCGCCGCGTTCAGGTAATATTTAAACCGTTTACCCTTGTAGCTTACATATTGTGGGTTATTTACCGCTCCATCTACTTCTACAAAAGAAACTACCCGGGGAATGTACACACTATCGCCAGGCAATAAAATCATGTTTTTGCGCTGAAGCGGATCTTTGCTGATTTTGGTCAGATCCAAATTTACGCGGATATTATTTCTATAAACCTGAGCATTAGCTAAAGAAGCGTAAGGACTTAAACCGCCGGCCCGCTCAATAAAGTCCAGGGCGGTTTCATCGCGTTTTTGTACGGCATATTCGCCAGGAAACAACACTTCGCCCATCACGCTGATATTGCCCAACGGACGGAAATTGACCAGCCGGGGAACATAAATATAATCCAGCGGCTGTAATTCGATATCCTGTTGGATGGCGCCATTTTGATCCATATTAACGGTGAAAGTTTCCACTAATTGGTTGGCTACGCTATCTGCTCCGTTTTTTATCAGGCGAGAAATTTCTACCCGGTGCTCTGCGGCTTGTTCATTGAATCCGCCCGACATGGCTATTACATCGGCTAGTTTCAGCCCTTTGCGATGTGTAAAACTGCCTGGCTGGCGTACATTACCATTAATAGTTATGGTTTGTTCAGTAATAAAGGCCAAGCGGCTTAGAATCATAACAGAATCTTCACGTAGCAAAGGAATATCGTGACGGCCATTTAAAATATCCTGAGGCTTAAATGAAATCATTTCTTTGTCCAGATTGGGCAAAGTACGCTTAATATAAGCCCGCTCCATATAGGCTTCTTCTTTTAATCCTTCGGCTTTTTGGAGTAAAGTTGCTAAACTCAAACCGGCGCTTAATTCATAAACACCCGGACGCATTGCGGCACCTTCTAAGATAACCCGGTTACTATAGCGTTCGCGGATAGATCCTAATTTAACTTGGTCGCCATTGCGAGGAGTAAAGTCTTTAAATAGGCTTGACGGCACATCTTTCACTTCTCTTTCCAGTTCATTGACTTGTTCAATTTTAGCCACACCCCGGTAAGCAACATCGGTATAGCCGCCGGCATATTCAATTAAATGACTCAGATTTTCGCTGGCTTTCAACTCATAAATAGCCGGGCGTTTTATTTCACCCTGTATGGCTACCCGTTTTTGATATACCGGAATACGGATCACGTCCTGATCTTCTAAACGGATATTACCATCCAGCATTCCTTTTTGCAGAAAACTGTAAAAATCCACCGTTCTATAGACCTTATTATTCCGGATGAGTTCGATATGCCTTAAAGAACCATTGGTATTAGGCCCCCCGGAAAGATATAAAGCATTAAATAAGGTAGAAAGCGAAGAAATGGTATAAGACCCTGGTGTTTTAACCTCGCCCAAAAGGGTAACTTTAATGCTGCGGGTACTTCCCAGATTAACCGTAAGCTGGCTCTGCCCGCTGCTTAAAGCAGGATACACTTTTTGCAGCTTGCCCCGAATCAGGCTGGTGGCCTGCTCTATGGTAAAGCCAGTCAAATAAATAATGTCAGCATGAGGAATTTGTAAATTCCCCTCTGGACTAATTTTTGTCTTTACAGTGCTTTCATTTAGTCCGGTTACTAAAATGATCAGCTCATCGTCAGGCCCTAAAACATAACCTTTGGGAGTAGCAATACTGAAATTGGGTTCAAATTTAATACTACTCTGGTTAAAAAATTCGGTTCCATAAATAGCTAAAGGCTTCTCCTCTACTTTAACTACCGGCGCAGGTTGCGGATGGTTATTGGGAATTATGGTATCGCGGCTAAAGTTGATATCTTGTTTTGGGGGAGAGCTATTTACTTTGCGTGAGGTTTTATTTAGGCCCAGTAAAGTCACTCTTTTTTTGAACTGGTCTATTTCAATGGGATCCATGCCTTTTTGGCTCATTATTTTATAAGCCTCCTGTTCCGGCACCCCTGAATCCTGCAGTTTTTTCCAGGCCTGAGTAATTTGCTCATCCGAAAGCTGGCTCACTTTCACATTTTGAATACTGCTCATAGATATGCTTTGGGCCCAGCCTGTAACCGAAGAGCATATTAAGCCAAATAAGAGAATATATAAGGTAGATTTAAAGCGCATGAAACTGAATTAATTGTGAATTAACGTAGCAAATATATAATATTTTAACAGGCTTGCTGAAGAAGTCTGTTCCTGGATTTGGTTTATAATCCGTAAGAAATCCCGAATCGGAATTCTTGAGGAACGGCGGCCGTTTGCAAAGCTGGACGGATAATGCCATCCTGTTTAAAATAAGCACCGCTTAAATGCAATTTATGCATCAGCTCATACCTCACTTCCAGCAACCATTGTTTTTGTTTCTCAACAGGGCCAATTAAAAACTTAGGCTGTGGTTGAGCAAAATACTGATCTTCGGCACTATGATTCGGACCTTTTCTGATATAATCCCATTGCAAACGGGTAGTTAAACGGGGTAAAGGATTATATTTTACAAAAGCGGTCACGCGGTCGGCATTTTGACCTATCCAATCGCCTAAAACATAATCCTGGCTGGTGTAATTTTGTACCGGATTTAGGTTTTGATAGACAAAGGGATTGATGCGTGTGTATTCCAATCCGGCTGTAAAATAAGGAATCAATAAATCGGTAACGCTTGCACCTACTTGGAAGCCCAGTTGGTTACGGCTTTTTTCGCGATTGAACATGGCCTCGGTCCTGATCTCATCAATAAAAAGTGCGGCGTATAAATGGGTGTTTTTGATGTGATTTCGGGAACTGGCCTGTAAAAAAAACTGTCCATTTTCTCCGGTTACAATATTATAGCGACTGGAGTAATGATCCAGGGCTTTAAAAAACATGATCGGGATTAAATAACCCACTTTTAGGTTATCGCTATAAATCATTGATTCGCCCAGGCTAATGCTCAAGCCTTTGGCAGGATAGAAAATAAAGCTATGGCTGGCCAGGAATTTATTAATATAAACCTGATGAAAGCCGCCATATACCGTATTCCCGGTTTGATAGGTTCTGGCAGAATCAATCGTGTTAGAGTGTAGCCACGCATGACTATAATGGAATTTTAACCAATTAAGTGGTTGGTAGTCCAGGCGGATAAATGGATAAGAAGGGGCTTTGTCAGATAAAATAAGATTGCCGCCCTGGCCATAGCCGTATATCTGCTGATCTTTTCCTACCGAAATGGATCCGTTGTTCCAGTTATAAGTAATGTAGCCGGTTAGATCGGTATAATTTACCGTATTTCCCTTTTCCACAATAGTGCGAACAATGCCGGTTTGAGGCGTAAATTGCCGTAAGCTATCGATGTTTGTTCCGGTTTCGGTGATATCTCTAAAGCTGGCCTGGAAACTGAAATTTTTTCCGGCATGGCCCCAAAAACTCAATCCATTAGCCCATCCGGATACTTTTTTTTGATCAGCTCGCAGGTGAAAGCTTTGTATGATCGGGTCGCCTTTGAGCAGGAAATCTCCTTTTTTTACTGAAAGAAAGCGTAGTCTGCCTGCCGGATCTTTCTTTAAAAAGGTGATACTATCAGTACTCAGATCAGGGGTAAATTCAGCATATTCCTGGAGGAAAAATTCCAGTTCTTTTCTTTCGGTGGGATTTAGTTCTGATTTTAATAAACTTAACTCTTGCAGGTGCTCTGCAATTTGTTTCCGGCTGATGGGTTGAATTACATCATTCAGTAAAATATTTCCTTTTTGAGCCTGGCGTTGCAAAAAAGGATAAACTTCAGCTTTAGGATTTTCCCAAACCACCTGGGCTTTAGATTGAAAACCTACGCTTAGAAATAAAAAAACACAAAAAAAAGGTTTAATACGCATTTTGGTCGCCTCTGAAAATGTTGATAACAGTTTGAAGGATTACTTGACAATCCATCCAGAAAGTCCATTTATGGATGTAGAACAGGTCGAAATTAACCCTTTTTTGCATGGCTTCGGCTGTTTGGGTTTCTCCACGGCAACCATTTACCTGTGCCAGACCGGTAATACCGGGCTTTACCAGGTGACGCAACATATACCGTTCAACTTTTTCGATTGAAGCCAGATTTAAAGGAGTAGGATGTGGCCGGGGTCCTACAACCGACATATTGCCGATCAGAACGTTCCAGAATTGTGGTAATTCGTCTAAATTGGTTTTGCGCAGATATTTGCCAATGCTGGTTACCCGTTTATCTTGTGGGCGGGCCTGTAAATAGCGCCCCTGCTCATCCACCTCTTTGCTTCCATCTGCCATCGACCGGAATTTATAGCAAATAATCCGCTTGTTATTTAAGCCCCATCTTTCTTGTTTGAAAAATGCAGGCCCTTTAGAATTTAGTTTAATCAGCAGGGCAATGAACGGAAGCAGCCACCAACCCAGAACCAGGAAAAAGCTGAGAGAGAACAGAATATCAAATACGCGTTTTAAAAGTTTGTTGGCCAGGCGATCTTGTGGAAGAGAGCGAAGATTAATAACCGGCAATAAACCAATATTATTCATTTGGATATTGCTGGAAGTGTAGAGATACAAATCGGGAATCATCCGAACTCTTTTTCCATGAAATTCGCAGGTCTCTATACTGCTTTTTATGTGCTGATGTTGCGCATTGGGTAAAGCAATAATTACCTCATCCAGGTTATGATTTTGTATAATGTCCGACAGATCATCAACCTTTCCTAAATAGGGGCAGCCATTTAGTTTGGTAGTTTCATTATCTAAAAAACCAACGCATTTATAGCCATAATAATAGTATTTATTAATGGTCTCGTAAAAATCCTTAGCTTCTGGAGTAGAACCTATCAGCAACACTTTGCTTAGTAATTTTCCCTGGTAGGAAATGCTGTGCGAATATTTGCGGATAATGTATTTGAAAACCGTGATCAGCGCTATTAATATGCTGCCATAAAGTACAAGGAATTTATTGCTGAGCTGAAATTCAAATCTGAAAATAAACAGAAAGGAGGTGAAAAGGATAAGATACAAGGTACCTGTAAAGAGAATATTGATCATCTCCTCCGAAAATTTATTGGATCGGAAGTCGTTATAAAGTTTAGACATCTGTGCTGCAGCATACCAGGCAATCACCGAAAATAACCCCATTAGAATAACCATGGAGTTATGGATTGAAATCTCATCGGGTAGGTATAAACGGGTAAGCCAAAAACTTACAAGCAGGAGGGGAGCATCTATCAGATATCTTATGGCGCTGTAAATTTGGTGAGGTTTGGTCATAAATTTTCAGCTTTATTAGATGTTAACACTTTTATAGCTTCCAGGTAGGCGTCAGCAACGGCATCCCAGTTGTATTTTTGTGTAAGGCCCTGATTCACTTTTGCTTTTAGTTCCTGAACCTGCTGCGGATGTTTCTCCAGGTGTTCCATTTGTTCGGCAATAGAAGCAGGTGTTTTTTCAAAAAAAACACCGAAGTTTCCCTGATCCAGCATTTCCTGGTTAAAGCTGGTATTTAAAGCCAGAATAGCACAGTGGTTGGCCATAGCTTTTAACATGGTGGGGTTGGTGCCGCCGAATTCATGCCCATGCAAATAAACAAAGCAATGCTGATATAAAGCCATCAGCTCTTCGGCTTGGGTAATATAACCTAGAAAGATCAGGTTTTCATGTTTAATGGCCTTAAGCTTAGAAGCCCAGGCATCATTATAAGGAACATCGCCTACCACCACCAGCTTTTTACCGGAATTGGCCTGCAAAAATCCTTCAATGAGCAGGTCGGCATTATTATCGGGTATTAAACGGCCTACAATAAGGTAGTACTCATTACTTTGCAAGGCCCAGTCGGCATTTAGATTAAAATGCTGATGATTAAGGGCCGGTGCTCCATAAGCAATTACCTGCGAATCGGCCTGAAACTCTTTTAAATAAACCTCACGCATGGCCTCGGCATCTGTAATGATCAGATCATACAGTTTGGTGGCCATTTTGGCGGCAAAATAGAAATATTTGGCTCCCAGACCTTTCCATTTAGGGCGCAGCCATTCCAGTCCATCTACATTGATTAAAGTTTTGGTGCCCAGCAGCCGCGGAATAATTCCCAGCGGACCATTGGCAGCATTTACTACCAATAAGGCATCATATTTTTTGCCAATAGTATGAAACATGCATAGCGTGGAATGAACCAACTGGCTTAATGATTTTTTTTCAATAGTGGGGATATAATGCAGGTGGATGCCTTTAATACTGGTTGGATAACTGTTGAAAAGATTTTTATGACAATATACATGTACATCTACCCCTTTTAAAACTAGCCTTTCGGCCAGTTCTTTTACAAAGGTTTCATAACCGCTGTATACATAAGGGTATCCCCTGGAACCAATAATTGCAATTTTCATAAAATAGAATGATGACGAGAAATACCATACCTGCAGATATTTCAGCGAAACCACAAATTTTGAAAATCCGGTTCTGGAAGAGCTAATGATGCCAAAGTGGATTTCAAAATGCCGTGGAGGCGAATGTAAGAAAAATTAATTATTTATCTTGAGGCCCTTTAATCTGTAAGTATTGCGAAATGGTTTCCATGGTTTCTGTTATATACGTTAATTATAATACCTCCCAGCTAATTATCGAGTCTGTAGCTTCATTGAAAGTACATTGCCGGCAAATACCTTTTGAGATTATTGTAGTGGATAACCATTCGCGAATGGAAGAGCAGCACATCCTTCGCCAATGGCAGCAGCAACAATCCGGCGATGGCTTGCAGGTGCTTTTTTCGACAGAAAACCTGGGTTTCGGTAAGGCTAATAATTTGGCTGTTAAGCATTCAAACGGGAAATATTTGTTTTTCTTAAATCCTGATACGCTGATTTTGAATGATGTTTTAAGCATATTTTATAATTTTTTAGAATCTGCCGATCAAAAGATTGCGGCTTGTGGTGGAAATTTGCTTAAACCTGATGGCAGCCTGAACGATTCTTATGGGAATTTTCCGGGTTTTTTGCAGGAGTTATGCCATATGGGTTTAGGGATCCGTTTTTTGTTTAATAGTTATTATCAGAAAAAGGTGGCTATAGCCGTTCCTGTTAGCAACAATGAAGTTATGGAAGTGCCTTATTTGGTGGGTGCTGATCTGTTTATCAGAGCCGAATGTTTTAAGCTGGTTCAGGGATTTGATGAAAATTACTTCTTGTATTATGAAGAAACCGATTTGTTTAAATCTTTAAGCCGGCAAGGGTTCAAAGCCTGTATTATTCCCCAAGCCAGGATTGTTCATTTTGAAGGAGCTTCTGTGAACGCGGAATCTCCAGATTTTAACTATCGTAAATTTGAGATGCTTTTAAAAAGCAAGCGGTATTATTATGAGAAGTGGATTCCATTTTACCTCAGACCTTTTATCATGATGATTGTGTTTTTACAAACACTTACCCAATATTTAAAAGGAAGTATGGGAGATAATTTCCCCCGATTAATGAACAGCTATTGGAAAGCTAATTGATCCTGCAAAAATAAATTAAGAGGGTGTTCATTGGAACACCCTCTTGTATTTCCACCAATCTGGATAGGTAGAATAAGTAGATTCCTGCTCTTTAGAGAGTTCTTTTTCCTTTCCAGGTGCCATTGCCACTTGAGTTAGTATAAGTTCCAGACACTTCATTGCCATTTATAGTACCCCTAACTGAAGAACTCTCAGCGGTGCCAATTATATTGGTGCCATTAATATCTCCTTTAATGTAGCTAATATCAGAATCGGTACCTTTTGCTATTCCCATCAATTTGTTTCCAAGAATTACAAAATTCCATGTTCCAGAACTAGCACCACTGTAAGTACCTTCATAGGCCTTAATTAAGGTAGATGAGGTTTCTTTGGCCATAAACACTGCCATGTTAGCATGCCCCGGAATATTGGCTGTAATTTGAGGATTGGAGCCATCGGCAGCTACCGAAAAAGTTATCTGCCAATTATCGACTTTAAACAAGGCATTGCTAACGGCTTGTCCGGAGGTCCAGCTATTCAGATTGGTAGTGGCCAGGGTTTTGCTAACGCCATCTATGGTTATGATGGCTTGCAGGGCATTATCCTGCAAAATGATTTTTATTACACCGCTCGAGCCAATTAAAACACCCTTATACACCCCGCCACTTTTGGTATTGTGTTCGGCTTTCGCTTCGGCAGTATTAACCAGTTCGGGCGAATTGTTCCGGTTTGTTTCTTTTTTACAGGCAGATAAAAAAAGCGTTAAAAAGATAAAGTAAATTATTTTTTTCATTGTTAGATTGATTTTTTACCCCCTCCAAAGAAGAATCCAATTTTTGCCGCAAAGTATCCGTTATCAGATACCAGATTATAGTTGGCCGACATGCGGAAATGTCCGGTTTCAAAGCCCACGTTAGGGATGAATCCAAACTTGGTAGCGCCCGGAACAATCACACCTTGTCCGTTAGTACCTGCATTCATCGTCACAGAAGCGCTATTAAATAGTCCTACTCCGGCGCCAACAAATGGGCGAAAGCCAGTTTTGTTTAGATAATACTCGCCGGTAGCACTATATGAGTTAAGGGCCGAAATTTTTACATCTGCATCTATACCATTCATATTACTTGCCCGGCCCAGCGCAGCTCCTTCAAACCTCAAGCCCAGAGCCAGATCGTCAGAAAGACGATAATGAGGTTCTACAGTAAAGGTGAGTCCGGCCTTAGTACCGCCTTTTTCCCCGCCAGATGGGATGGCATAGCCAAAGCCAACATCTACTTTAAATGCCTTGTAATTTTGCGCATAAACTGCACTTGTGCCGACAATCATTGCCGCTAAGAATAAGATTTTTTTCATTTCTGTTTGGGTTAAATTACTTGAGTAAAACTTTGTTTTCTCTAAACTAAGTCGCAGAAAAAAGAGAAATGGCTCACTTTATAAAGTGAGCCAACAAGTTTTTTTAATAATTAACGGCTTCGGGGATGTCGGTTTTCAAATTCCGATATTCGGTAGGAGTCATCCCCACATGCTTTTTAAAAGCTCGCTGAAAAGCGGCTTTCGAGTTAAATCCACACATATAAGCCAGTTCTTCCAGTTTGAAATGTTGGTACTTGGGTTCCAGAAGTTTTTGTTTTAAACTTTTTACCCGATAAGAGTTCACATAATCGAAAAAATTCTTTTCAAATTTTTGATTGATGGTTTGAGAAATACAATGTGTAGGGATATTGCTTTTTTGAGAAAGTGTTTTCAGATTCAGTTCCGGGTCCAGGTGCCATTTTTCAACTTTAAAGCCATTGTTTAATTGTCGGACATAATCCTCTAATTTTTGCTCTGATAAAGTGGAGCCGGCATATTTACTGACTGAACTTTGCGAGACATATTCGTTTAAGGGGATAAATCGTTTTTGATATTCCTCATAATCCTTTTCAGAAAAAATAATGGAGTAGTTATAGCTTTTATAGATCACATAGAAATACATCACATTGCCTAAAATGGGCACCCAGATAATTTCAATATGCTTTAGTGGAACAAGGAAATGCAGTCCAATTAAAACTAGAATTTCGAAAACCGTAATATGAATAAACTCCCGTATATAGCTTATTTTAAGGGTTTTTAAATTGGCAAATACATTTTTGGCCGAATAAGTACGCTGGTAGACTTTCCAGGCGGCAACAATCATATATGGAAAAGCGATGATCGATGGAGTTATGGAGACCAGTTCCATTTTCCAGGTTAAATGCCCGGCGTTTAGAAAATGAGTTACAAAGTCTATTTGCTCTTGCTTGCTTAACATCAGAAAATCCAGCCAAAAATAGAGTGGTAAAATAGAGGGTAGCAAATGGAGCAGTTTGTCTTTACTAAATTTGAAGGGCTGCCCAACCATGGTCATGCAATAAAAATAATAGACCGGACCAAAAAGGTTAATAAGAATTTGGTAAATATATAGGAGATGCGGAAAGCTTTGCAGTTTACCGGTATAGATCACAAAATTGGAAAAGACTGGTACGGCTGGCAATAAAATTAATAAAGCTAATAGTCTGTTAGCTACCGAGTTGTTTTTCTTAAACCAAAATAAAGGAAATAGCAGGCATTTATTGACGATGGTAAATACATGCAAGAAAATAATCCAGTCCATGAGAGCTTTGTTAGATTTTAAGAATGGATATGTTTTATAATGATAAAAAATTAAATCGGTTTAATAACGAAATATAAGCATTACTTTCTTGAGAGTCTTCAGTAGTTTTACGTATTTGTTTAAATTTTTATTGTTTGGGTTAAGGAAGTAGTTTAGATTACTTTGAATTTTAAGCAATTTAATTCATTCCTTAAGAAAGGGTTTCTTTCTTAAACATCTTCGCAA
Organism: Daejeonella sp.; assembly: GCA_035631395.1. Classification (GTDB taxonomy): domain Bacteria; phylum Bacteroidota; class Bacteroidia; order Sphingobacteriales; family Sphingobacteriaceae; genus Daejeonella. Next base: position 18,420 of record DASQIU010000202.1, read on the forward strand.
TAAATCCCGTAAAAAATAAATGTATTTTTGCCTTTTAAACCCGGATAGTGTATTTCAGGTTATTCCAGGTATAATAATAAAAAACTGAATGAAACTAGCTGTAGATACTCATCACCTTTTTTTAGAGCATGCCGGGACCAAAAGAGTTACCATTAATCTTCTGGAAGAGTTTAAGCAAATGCCCCATGTTCAGTTAAAGGAGTTAAAGCCTTCCTATTCTTTGTTTCGGGGTACGGGTTTGTTGGGTAAGATTATGGGGCATGCTTTTCGTTTTTTTTGGGTTCATATCCATTTGCCCGTTCTGTGTTTCACTCATAAAGTGGATATATTGTTGTCCCCTGAGTTTAATACGCCGATGTTTACTTCTTGTAAGAGGGCTGTCATCGCTCATGATGCGCATATGCGGGCACAAAAAGAGTATACCAGTTCGGTTTGGTTTTATGCCTACTACATCCCTTTTATCGAATGGGCCATCCGTAGAGCGGATCTAATTTTAACCGTTTCCAATTTTGCTAAACAGCAAACTGTGGAATTAATGAGGCTGGATGAGCGTAAAGTAGAAGCAGTGCATTTAGGGGTTGGTCAGAATTTTATTAATCATCAGTCAACTCCGGCTCATCAGAAAGAGTTATATCAGCAAGGGCTTGATTTTCAAAATTATATTTTGTTTGTGGGCACTTTTGAGGCCCGGAAAAACATAGAGCGACTGATTGAGGCTTTTGCCATTTTTAAGAAGAAAAATGAGGTGAAAGCTGCTGAGCTAAAACTGGCTATTATTGGAAAAGCAGCTTCAGGTAAATTCTCTGATCGAAGCATGCAAATCGACCTTTTGATCCAGAAATTGAATTTAGAAAAAGAGGTGGTTTTATGTGGCTTTATTTCTGATGCCGCTCTGCCGCATTTTTATAAAGGGGCCCGCCTGTTAGCTTTTCCTTCTTTACACGAAGGTTTTGGTTTGCCTATTATCGAGGGGTTTGCCAGCCAGGTTCCGGTTTTAACTTCCGATACCTGTTCTATGCCTGAAGTAGGGGGTAATGCAGTTTTGTTGGTAGATCCATATCAGGTGCAGGATATTGCCGATAAGCTGGAAAGGTTAGTGTTTGATTTGCCTTTAAGAGAGCAATTAATAAGTAATGGCAAACAGCGGGTTGAAATGTTTACCTGGAAAACTTGTGCTGACAAAATGGTAGCGCATTTATCTTCGGTTTTAAAGTAGAAAAGAGAATAAATGGCTATTCATAATAAGAAGAAAAAGTTTGTTTTAGGGGTGGCCCATGCATTTATTGAGCTGCTTTGTTTGCCGCAAAGAATTTTTTCTAAAAAGGTTAATTTAAAAGAATTTAATCCCCGGAAAATTTTATTGCTCCGTTTGGATCATATTGGAGATATCGTAATGACTTCGCCGGCTTTTTCTGTGCTGAGAGAGCGGTTTCCAACATCTGAAATTATCTTATTGACTGGTTCTGCTGGTAAACAGCTTTATTCAAAAGATCCCCATATTGATCGGGTTTTGGAGTTTAACTGGCCCTGGTCTCATCGCCCTGACGAAAGGGGGTTTTCCATTTCCAAGCTGAAAGAGCTATGGCAATTAGTCATCCAACTCAGAAAGGAACAAGTTGATGTATTGGTTGATTTCAGGGGTGATCTCCGTTTTGTGGTTTTATTTGGTCTGTTATCGGGTATCAAAATCAGGATCAGTAATTCCAGGAGCGGGCAAAGCAGCCTGCTGCATGCTTACTCCAATTATGAGGTAGACCGGCATGAAGTAGAAAGATCTTTAGATGTAATTAAATGTCTGGCACCTGTTATTTCCGGTGTTCGTACCCGGGTGTTTTTGGAACAGGACGAAGTGTATGCCATTAAGCAATTGTTGGAAAAAGCGATTGGGATGCCTTTTCCGGAAAAATTGGCTTTAATAGCCCCTTATTCTTCTAAAGATGTAAAATCATGGCCCGATGGGCATTTTAAGGAAGTAATTGCCTATCTGCGGAAGAGAAATTTTACGGTTATAGTGGTGGGTGCTCCGGAGAATGCAGAACATGCCGGGAATCTGATTGAGGGTTTTTCTGAACATGTATTTTCTATGGCCGGCAAAACAAATATCCGGGAACTTGCGGCCTTAACTTCAGTATCCACATTGCTTGTTGGAGTAGATACGGGGGTATTGCATATTGCTTCCGGTTTTGATGTACCCGTGCTGGCTATTTTTGGATCCACCCGTTCGGTTGAGTTTCGGCCTTATTCTCCGTTTGCACGGGTTATTGAATCCAATACCTGCCAATGCAACCAGTTTTTGCATATCAAGTGCGATTATCCGGAGGGTAATTACGCTAAATGCTTGCAGGATGTATCGCCAGCAGCGGTTATTAATGCTTTGGAGGAGACGATCTAGATTACACTGATTTTTATAAGATTGCACCGATTTATTTTTAGGGGCGTTCGTTGAAGTGCAACTAAAAACGAGAGACGACAAGCGAAGAAGGTCTATTGCTCTGCCCTGCCATCTTTCTAAAAAGATATTAAATTTGATAACATATTTTTCTTTTTAATTAGAATAATTTTACCTTGATTTCGTAAATCAGGGTTTTATGAAGAATGATTGTTGTCCGGTTTGTCATAGTGGAAGTTCAAGCACTTTTTACACATTTGAAGAAGGATATCTGGTAGAGAATTGTGAGGATTGCGCTCACTATTATTCGAAATTTTCAGAAACAGACAGCGCCAAATTGTATGGCGAAGAGGATGAAGTTTACCGGGTTGTAGATAACCGGAAGTCGGCTTATTCAAAAATTATTGAATATGAATACGCTAAAGTTTTAAAGCAAATAAGGAAGCAATATCCGCCCGGTTCAGGGATCCTGGATTTTGGTTCCGGCAAAGGTGTGTTTTTAAATTTAGCAGCCAAATTTGGTTACCGGGCGGTAGGTATTGAAACAGCGGCAGAAAGAGCCCGTTTCGCCCGGGAGAAATACGGAGCAACGGTTATTCAGTCTGAATATTCAGGTGGTAAAATAGAAGGGAGGCAGTTTGATGTCATTACTTTGTTTCATGTTTTAGAGCATTTGCATCGTCCTAAAGAAATTCTTTCCAGCTTAATTCAGGATAACTTAAAGGATAATGGCCTATTGATTGTCGAAGTGCCCAATCTGTATAGCTGGCAAGCCGCCATTGCAAAAAATAGGTGGATGCATTTGGATATTCCCCGGCATATCTCTCATTTTACTCCAGAGAAACTTCAGGATCTTAGCCGGGATTTGAATCTGAAAATCATCAGGAACGAGTATCTTTCCTTCCATCTGGGGATATTGGGCATGTGTCAGAGTCTTTTGTCTCTGTTCGGTTATGAACAAAAAATCATTAAAAATCTAAAGCAGTACGATTTTAAACTGATGATTCTGTTGATATTCATTTTGCCTTTGGCATTTGTAATGGAACTTGTTGCCGCCGCGTTTAAAAAAGGAGGCATTATTCGTATTTATTGCCTTTATTCAATCCCGAAGGGATGACATGATTATAGGACATGATTATAGTATTATAAATATTATAGGTATTAATTTAAAATCCCGAAGGGATGACATGATTATAGATTATTAGGTTTGCGTTGTCATTGCAACCAGTCAAATAAATATTCAGGTTTATGTTCTATCTGGAATTTATTTAACAGATTAAGATATTCTTCTTTGAAGGTTTTCTTTTGATGATGTTTTTCCTGATTTAAAACATAATTATATACGCGTTCTATTTGGGAATGAGCATAGGAAAAAGCGCCAAATCCTTCTTGCCATTCAAATTTTCCCTTAATCAGCCCGCGGGAGTTGATAAATTTGGAAGAATTGTTTTTAATATCTCGCACCAAATCTGAGAGGGCTATGGAGGGTTTTAATCCCACAAAACAATGCACATGGTCTGATACCCCATTTACGATGATTGATTTTTGTTTTTTAGCCTCAATAATGCCTGCCATGTATTTATGTAAATCATCTTTCCAAGCGTTGTCAATAAGGTTTTGCCTGCCTTTTACCGCAAAAACCACCTGGATGTATATTTGTGTATAGGTGCCAGCCATGATGTTATAATTTATCAAATAACCAGATTATGTCTTTGGGGTTTGGTTAATGATGATAATCATGCCACCCCTTCGGGGTTTTTGGCCGATGATGTTCATTAAATGTATATAATTTTTTATCCTATAATCTTTTCACCCCTTTGGGGTTTTGGCTGTGAATAATTATCAGATGATTTTTTCATTTCTCCCATTGGGACTTGATCTATAAAACATGAAATGCGCATGATTATATTGACATGATCAGAATAATCTTTTCACCCCTTTGGGGTTTGGGGCTGTGAATAATTATCAGATGTTTTTTTCATTTCTCCCCATTGGGGCTTGATCTGTAACACATGACATGCGCCATATTATATTGACATGATCAGAATAATCTTTTCACCCCTTT
>DASQIU010000203.1:0-7240 GCA_035631395.1 Daejeonella sp.
ACCCGCTCGGGGTTCTGCATCATGTATTCCAGCAGTTTGAGTTCTTTGGGGGTCAGGTCAATAACTATATCGTTGCGCTTAACCACTTTGGTGTTTAGATTTAATTCCAGATCGGCATATCTTAGTAAAAAGCCCTGAACCTGGGTTTTGTTGCTGTTGCGTTTTAGCAGGGCCCTAATCCGGACTTGTAGTTCTCTCAGCTCAAAAGGTTTTACTAAATAATCGTCGGCCCCGGCATCAAAACCTTCTACTTTATCGTCGGTGGTGCCCAAAGCCGTCAGCATGATTATGGGCACATCGGGCTGCAGGTGCCTGATCTCTTTGCACAGGTCTATTCCGTTGATCTTGGGTAAAATAATATCGGTAATGATCAATTGATATTCATTGGATAAGGCCAGTTTTTTGCCCATTTCGCCATCGTAAGCCAGAGTTACAGAAAACCCTTGTTCCTCCAGGCTCCGTTTAATGAGTTCGGCAATACGCTGTTCGTCTTCAATCAATAGAATATGTACCATGTAAAGAGAAAATATTTCTCAAAGGTACTATTGATTTGGGGATTTAGGATGCATGATGCCGGTTTGGTGTTATGCGTTGGAGTGTTCTTCGTGTCGGATGTTTTATTTTTTAAGCTGGAAAAGGGTGTCCCAAAAGTCAGTTTGACGAATGTCTTTTTGAACACCCTCTATGTGAATTTCCTTCTTATCTAATTCAAATTCATTCCGTTTATAAAAGTTTCTACAAAGCCTACGATGCGTTTTAAAATTCTGTCCCCTGATTTTTTGCGCTGCAACAAACTTGGTTTTTCACCTTCAATGAGTTCTAATACTTCGTCACGTAGCGGTTCTCGTTCGGCAAACAGATAATTTTCAATGAGCTTTTCTGTTCGCTCGGCTGACAGGTTTTCTTCCTGAACGATTTTTAGAAATTCCTTTTGTTGTGCTTCATTCCAATACTGTTCAAAGGCCGGTGTTATCTCGTTAGGGTCATTGATTATTGGCAGATTTTCCCCGATAAATTTCTCTATTAATTCCCGTTTACTGCGGAGTGTAGTTTCCGTATTTAACAAATTGAAAATTTCTTTTTCAGCTTGTTGAGAGGCAGCATTTTGCTTCTGTTCTGTTTTTAGTTTAATTAAAAGCTGAATAATATATGCCACATTAATTTCGTCGCGGTGTATCAGCTCCAATTCAAAATCCACATCTTCCAAAATGGAAACTTTCTCTTTATGATGGTTGCTTTTTACTTTATCGTAAAGGTCGAGATATTTGCTTTTGAAGTCCTCAAAGAGTTGTTCGCTCATGTTAAGGTCTTCCCATTTAAAGTCTGAAAATGTTGTGAGAATGTTTTTAATCCGCATCAAATCACGGAAAGCCTTAATGAAGTTAAGCTCGTCATCTTCTGTTTCGAGGTCGTTTACGCTATCTGTGTCTGGGGTGATTTGTAATAGTTTTTCAAAGGCTTCATTAAATTGGGCAACATAGTCTTCATAAGGACGCATGATAATGACTTCTATAGCTTCCTTATTACTAAAGAGTGTAATGGCCTCATCTGTTCTGTTTTTCAGGTTTCGAAAAACAACGATATTCCCCTGCGATTTGGTTTCGTTCAAAACTCGGTTCGTACGGCTGTAAGCCTGAATTAAGCCGTGATATTTCAAATTCTTGTCAACGTAAAGCGTGTTGATTTTCTTGGCATCAAAACCTGTCAGGAACATATTGACCACCAGTAAAATGTCAATCCGGTGATTTACATTTTCAGGTTGGCGTTCACGGTCTTTTAGTTTTTTTGAAATGTCGTTGTAATAATTGTAAAAGTCCTCGCTGGTTTTGGTAGAATACTTTGCGTCATAGGTTTGATTGTAATCTTCAATGTAATCGTCCAGTTTTTCGCGACTGTGTTTATTTTCAGCAATGAATGATGAATGATGAGCGATGGGTTGACCTTGTTTATTTCTATATTTTACAATGGGTTCGGCAGCCGCGGGTAACTCATAATTCATATCTTCTAATTCGCTGCTAAATAATCCGTTGGCATCCGCATTATCTTCATTAGCTGCATAGCTGAAAATAGTGGCAATATTTAGATTATGTTCTCCAGCTAACTTCTTCCTTTTGAAAATATCGTAATACTTGATGAGACTTTTCACGCTGTCCACACAGAACATTGCAGAAAAATTACGGCTGTGCGTTTTACGATTATGGTGAGCTAAAATATAATCAGCAATTTTCTCTAATCGTCTTTCGTCCTCCATTAATTCCTCGACGTCGATGTCCTCCACCTCAATGTCAATTTCGGTCGTAGTGTCTTTTTGCTTATAGCGACCAACATACTCAACTGAAAACTTCAATACATTTTGATCTTTTATCGCATCGGTGATTACATATTTGTGCAAACAGTCTTCAAATAGATCTTTGGTGGTACGTTTGCCTAATTCGTTTTTGTTGGCATTGTCTGCAAAAATGGGTGTGCCTGTAAAACCAAACATTTGAGCATTGTTGAAATACTCTTTTATTCGTTTATGTGTGTCGCCAAACTGGCTTCTGTGGCATTCGTCAAAAATGAAAATAATACGCTTGTCTTTCAACTCAGCCATTTTCTTCTCATATCTCAACCGGCTAATGGCTGTATTCAATTTTTGTATCGTGGTTACGATTAGATTGGAGTTTTGGGCTTCTCCTTTTTTGTTTACATAGGTACCTGTAAACTGCTTTACTAAATTGTTAGTATTGTCCGTGCCATCAATTGAGCCTTCACTAAATCTGTTAAATTCTTGGGTAGTTTGATAATCCAAATCTTTTCGGTCCACCACAAAAACTACTTTGTGAACTTGCGGCAGATTCATTAAAATCTGGCTGGCTTTAAAACTGGTCAAGGTTTTTCCGGAACCAGTAGTGTGCCATATATACCCATTCCTATTTGTGTTTTTCACTCGTTCAATTAATGCTTCCACCGCATAAAACTGATAGGGGCGAAGCACCATTGGAACTTTATACGCTTCATTCAATACAATGTATTTGCATATCATTTTGCTGATATGGCAAGGCTCTAAAAAGGCATCTGTAAAGCCATTTAAAATATTAGTAAGGCGTTTGTTCTCTACATCTGTCCAATAAAAAGTTTGCTTAAAACTCTGTTTATGATTATTAGCATAATACTTTGTATTCACGCCGTTGCTAATCACAAAAATCTGAATGTATTGAAACAGAGCATTACCCGAGCCATAAGAATGGCGTTGATAACGGTTTGTTTGATTAAACGCTTCTTTGAGCTCCAAACCGCTACGTTTGAGTTCTATTTGCACCAAAGGCAAACCGTTAATCAACAAGGTAACATCATAGCGGTTTTTGTATTTGCCTTCTTGCGAAACCTGGTTGGTTACCTGATATTGGTTTTGACACCAATGCTCGGTATTAAGAAATTCGAAATAAAGGTTGTCTCCATTATCCCGGATGATGTGTTGTTTTTGACGAAGTGTTTTCGCTTTTTCAAATACGGAACCTTTATTTAATAGATTTAAAACCTTTTCAAACTCGGTAGCTGAAAAAATAACTTTATTATGTTTTTCTAATTGTTTTTTCAGATTGGCTAAAAGATCCGCTTCATCAGAGATAGGGGTATATTGATAGCCCAGTTTTTGCAATTGGGCAATTAATTGTGTTTCTAATATTTGTTCAGATTGCTTGTTCATTTTAATTTTTTCTGAATCACGGATTAATTCGATATTTCGAATTAAGATATGAGTTTTTACGGCTTCTGCTATAATCGTAAAATCTTTTAATCTTTCCAATCCGTGATTCAGGCATCAAAGGCAAAAAGGTACCATTACCTCAATGCCCTAAACATTTGATCAATCGCTTTTTTCTTCTGTTCCATATTGGGATGAACATACAGGTTTAGTGTGGTGCTGATATTGGAATGCCCCAACAGAACACTTACGGTTTTGTAGTCGCATTTACTTTCAATACATCTTGTTGCAAAGCTATGCCTGAGACCATGAAACTTTAGTTCGGGCATAGCCAATTCTTTCATTAGGTTTTTGTAATAAGTTCTGTACGTTCTGGGTTCTGTTGGCTTGGTGTCGTTGGTTAATACAAAGAAGGAATTATTCACTATTTTCTTGACCGGTTTCAATATTTTTAATAGGTCTCTGCTCATGGGAATGTCTCTGATAGAGTTTTTTGTTTTAGGCGTATCGAGCACAAGTTCTGTTTGACGAATCCCATCTTCAATAACATAGATTCGCTGTATGGTTCTTCTGATGCGGATAACACCCATATCTGTATCCATATCTTCCCAGGTGAGGGCGCAGATTTCGCCTATCCGGATACCGGCGCTTAAACAAATGTAGATACCCAAATTCCGAAATGTAAAATGCTCTTGTATATAGTTCATGAGTTTTTTCTGATGGGTTCTGCTCAATACTTCCATGGTATATTTTCCTCTCTCGGTTGGGAATTGAATGTCGAATTGCCGGTGTTCGATCCATTTGTTTTTGACCCCGAATTTGAGCGCCATTTTTAAGACGATTAAAATGTCTTTAACCGTTTTCTGACTAAGTCCCTGTGCTAATTTTTGAAACACAAAAGCCTGTACTTCTGCTTCTTCAATTTGGTGACTGTTGCCAAATGCCGGTAACAAATGATTTTCAATTAACAGTGTGTAAGCTGAAAAGCTTGACTTTTTTACATACTGTTTTTTGTCTGCTTTCCAATGGTGTACAATCTCTGAGAATGTTTTTTGTTGGTTCATAAAAATTTTGAGTTTAGATTATTGGGCTAATCTCAAAAGAAATGCATTAAGGATTTGAGACCCTTAAGTATCCAAGGTTCCCAATTTGAGATTTCCGGGCTTTGAGGGGGAGTGGGAAGAATATAAATTAGAAGACGTTTGTTCGAATTTTAAAGCTGGCAAATCAATTACCTCATCGTCAATTTTTCCAGTAGGCAAATATCCTGTTTATGGAGGTAATGGACTGCGTGGTTATACCAATAAATTTAACCATGAGGGTAATTTTGTTCTCATTGGCAGACAAGGAGCATTGTGTGGAAATATTACCTATATAGAAGGTAAAAGTTATATTTCCGAGCATGCTATAGTTATTGGCGGGACGAAGATATCTGATGTGAAATGGCTAAACTATAAGCTATTTTCAATGAATTTAGGTCGTTTATCGGAATCTTCCGCTCAACCAGGATTATCAGTTGAAAAACTGAAAAAGCTTAAAGTGCGACTTCCTAAGTGGATTGAAGAACAAACTAAAGTAGCATCTTTGCTTTCTTTAATTGATTCTCGTATTCAAACCCAAAAGAAAATAATTGGGCAACTGGAATCCCTTATTACAGGGCTAAGTAAAAAAATATTTAGCCAGCAATTAAAGTTTAAAAATGATAATGGAAATGATTTCCCTGAGTGGGAAGTAAGAAAGCTGAAGGAGGTATATTCATTCCGTGTTACAAACTCATTTTCAAGAGATGATTTGAATTATTACATAGGTAAAGTAAAAAATATCCATTACGGAGATATTCATACTAAATTTCAAACATTATTTGATATTACAAAAGAGCAAGTTCCATATATAAATCCTAATATTTCTATAAGTCGAATTCCGGAAGAAAATTATTGCAAAGAAGGTGATATAGTATTTGCTGATGCTTCAGAAGATTTAAATGATGTGGGTAAATCAATGGAAATTGTGAATCTAAATCAAGAAAAATTGCTTTCGGGATTGCACACGATTTTGGCAAGGCCAATATCAGGAAAACTATATATTGGTTTTGGTGCCTTTCTCTTCCAATCAAAAAAAAATCGTCTGCAAATACAAAAGGAATCACAAGGCACAAAAGTTTTAAGCATTTCAACAGATCGTCTGGCAAATATCAATTTGCAAATTCCTTGTATAAACGAACAAGCTCTTATCACTAACTTTTTTTCTTCCATTTATGAAAAAATTCAAGCGGAAAAGAAAATTTTAGTGCAATATGAAAATCAGAAAAAGTATTTGCTACAAAACCTGTTTATATAAACAGGTTTTGTAGGAGAAAATTCTTTTGTTGAATCAGATTATATCGAAGACTTTCTTCAATATTAATTTTTTGTGTTAAGGTATTTAATAAAGATGAAATCGCTTTTATTTCATCTTTATCAGTTGGCAAAAGGACTTCTTTGTCTAAGAAATGTTGATTAGTAATATTTATTGTATTCTTTGCTCCCTTCTGAATTAAGCTGTGTAGATAATTAGTTGCATTTATTGGATTGTTGAAATAATGATGTAAAATGGTTCCGATATAAATATTCTTTGGGGTATACACACCATATAATGGAGATACGGCAACCTCTTCTTGGACAAAACTTTGTTTAATTATTCCATGTGGAAAATTTCCTGTAGGACTCTTCGTGTAAACAATATCTCCAAAATGAACTACATTGTAGTTACTTGTATCTTTTGCCGCAAATGAACGTCCTAAATATTCTATTTGATTGATTACACCTTTACTAACAGAAACAGAGTGTATAGGATGATTGCTCCTATTCATTTCTTTTCGCTCAATAAGAACATCTCGCAGATACTGTTTTTTCCAATTTTTACTTTTTGTCAAGTTTTGACAAATGCCTTTAATAAGGAATTCTAACCCCTCAATTATTTTCTTTTGGGTTTGAATACGTTCGTCTATCAGTGCTAAAAAGGTGGCTATTTTTTTTTGTTCAGCAACCGAAGGATAGAAAACAGTATAAGTTGAAATTTGTGGTGCAGTTAATTGCGGCACTCCTGTACTTTCTTTATATAAATTAAGCCTGTTGATTTGGTGCTCAAAGAAGTAATTATTTTCAGTATGTTTAGGTTGTAACACCAACAATCTTACGATAGGATAAAATTTGTGATTTCTTGCATGAGCTCTACCTATATTTACACCTCTCCCAGAAACAGTTATCACGTTTTCATTTGCTTTATAAGTATTTGAAAACCCATATAGCCCTTTATCTTTTTCAGCGTTTGCATAAATCGGATATTGAAATGTTTCTGTTTTTCTTTTACTGATATTTTCCGTATCAATATCACCACCAGCAGAAATGCTAAAAATATTTCCAAGTCTATTAGAATCCCACTCCCCCTCAAAGCCCGGAAATCTCAAATTGGGAACCTTAAGGTTTTTACTTGCCGTTTTTTTCATCATCTCCCTTTCTTTTTATTGCCATGCAATATCTTTTTCTCATCGCTATCTAGTTTGCGTTGCAGTTTTTT
>DASQIU010000204.1:0-4799 GCA_035631395.1 Daejeonella sp.
AAAATTAATTTATTTGCTGCAGCTATCTCATCCTGACTAATGGTATGCCCCATATTAGGATACACTTTTTCTGTAACCAGAGCATGCATCCCTTGTAAAATATTAGTACTGGCATACACCCTTTCCACAGGAACATGCGGATCCGGATTGCTGGAACCAATAAATATGGGTGTTCCTTTAAAATCGCCACGATAATTTTCGGGATAAATTTTATCGCCAATCAGTCCTCCCGTAAAGGCCACTATCCCGCCAAACCGGGTGGCATTTCTGGCCACAAATTCTAGTGTTAAGCAAGCTCCTTGCGAGAAACCGAGGAAGTATATATTTTCTGCGGAAATTCCCTGCGCAATAACATCCCCCAATACCTCTTTAAGTATAGACAGCGCCGAAGAAAGCCAGGGTTCATTCTGGGCCGGAGGCACCATAAAAGAATACGGATACCAGGTATTGTTTGTGGCTTGTGGCGCCAGGATAGCAAAATCGCCTATTTGCAAATGCCGGGCTAGTGAAACAATATCCTCCGCATTGCCACCGCGGCCATGTATCATAATCAGAGCTTTAGCGGCTTGATCTAACCGCTTTCCGGCGAAAAAAACCTCTTTGCTATGCATGTTATTTAAACTTGTCATAATTAAGTTCTATTGGGGGTAATATCTTCTCCAACTCAGTACGGTGTTTCTCAAATTGTTCGGGTAATTTCAAGGATTCTCCCAAATGCGCTTTGGGTTCGTCTATGGCAAAACCAGGTCCGGAAGTAGCTACTTCAAACAACACGCCTCCGGGTTCGCGGAAATAGATAGAGGTAAAATAATTCCGGTCGAGAACCGGAGTTGGATTAAGCATTCTTTTAACAAGCTTTATTCGAACCTCATCCTGAGTATGATTATTGGGTGTTGCAAATGCAATATGGTGTACCGTACCACTGCCGCCCAGCCCTTTCAAACTATCGGGTAGACAAAGAAAATCGATATAATTTCCCGGCGCATCCGTGGCAGCAAATCGGAAACGATTCCCTTTTTCGGCAATCAGTTTATGGTCTAACTGTTCGGTTAATAAAGCGGCGCTACGTTCATAGCCTTCGGTCCAGATTTCGGCGCTGTAAAAACCTTTAATGGAATTTCCGGGCGGGATATATCCATTGGAAAAACCGGACCGGGTGTCTTTATCGTTAAAAACCAGTTCGAGGCCCAGGCCGTCCGGGTCTTCAAAGTATATCACAACCTCTCCCGGAAAGCGCTCCTGCGGATCTTTAAAATGAATCTTAAACTTCTTTAAACGGTAATGCCAGTAAGTCAATGCGTCTGAGGCAACAGAAAATGTGGTGGTATTCAACATGCCTTTACCATGACGGCCTTTTTTTAATCCACTATAGGGAAAGAAAGTGAGGATGCTCCCCGGATTGCCCGCCTCATCGCCATAATAAAAATGATATACATCGGGCGCATCAAAATTGACGGTTTTTTTGACCAGCCGAAGCCCTAAAATACCGGTATAGAAATCAATATTTTTTTGAGGATCGGAAGCGATGGCCGTAATATGGTGGATACCGCTGATGAGTTGTTCCATGGCAATTGGCGCTTTAATCTAAATAACATACCAAAGGGCTAATCTGTGTTTCAGGAATGCATGGTTTAGCAGATAAAACGAATTGGGCGAGAGAAATAAGCCCGCAGACATTGCTGATTTTCCCACATATTATTCTGCATTTTTTTCTGCGTTTATCAGCGTAATCTGCGGGAATACCTGAAGCTAAAACATAATCCGGAACCAAACGCTTTATTTCAATAAGTTTTCTATTAATAAAGCAAAACCGATGAAAAACAACAAAATGTCAGGTAACGAAGATCAAATCAGATCATTGTTTGTCAAAGAAGCCCAAATTCCCGCCGAATTTCAGTTGAGTGAAGAAATACACCAAAGAGAATACTTATGCAATGGAGAGATGCATATTTGGGATGGACCAGTAAGCGAAGTTTATTCGCCGGTTTGTATTCCAACATCGCAAGGGTTAAAAAGAAAATTTATAGGAACTTATCCTCTTTGTACCGAAAAAGAAGCCATGGAAGCCTTGGATGCGGCTTTGAACGCTTACGGCGACGGACGCGGAGAGTGGCCCACCATGAGTGTAGAAGGCCGGATAAAATGCATGGAACATTTTGTTTATAAAATGAATCAGCAACGCAGTTTGATCATTAAGCTGATTATGTGGGAAATTGGCAAATCTTTAACCGACTCTACCAAAGAATTTGACCGCACCATTGTTTATATCAACGCCACCATAGATGCTTTAAAAGATCTGGACCGCCAATCCTCCCGTTTTCAGATTGAGGAAGAGGTTTTAGCACAAATCAGGCGTTCACCAATGGGCGTGGTTCTGTGCATGGGACCATTCAATTATCCCCTAAATGAAACTTTTACCACGCTCATTCCGGCCATCATTATGGGCAATACCCTGCTTTTTAAACCGCCTAAACATGGAACTTTACTGCATTATCCACTTTTAAAAGCTTTTCAGGAGTCTTTTCCTAAAGGAGTGGTTAATACGGTATATGGCCGCGGCAGTGTGGTTATTCCGCAATTGATGCAAACAGGAAAAATAAATGTGCTTGCTTTTATAGGCTCCAGCAAAGTAGCTAATTACCTGAAAAAGCAGCATCCCAAAATAAATCGTTTACGTGCGGTATTAAGTCTGGACGCTAAAAACGCAGCCATCATTACTCAACATGCCGATATTCCAACAGCGGTTAGCGAATGTGTTTTGGGAAGCCTTTCCTTTAACGGACAACGCTGTACCGCCATCAAAATCATTTTTGTACATAAAAGCCTGGCCAGCGAATTCCTGTTGCAGTTCAGCAATGCAGTTGCTGCTTTAAAATATGGGATGCCCTGGGAAAAAGATGTAAACATTACCCCGCTTCCGGAACCCGGCAAACCGGCTTATTTAAAGGAATGTATAGACGATGCCCTGGCTCATGGCGCATTGGTTATTAATAAAAACGGAGGCACAACGGTCGAATCTTTTGTTTATCCAGCCATTGTTTATCCGGTAAATGAAAACATGAAATTATATCGTGAAGAGCAATTTGGGCCTGTAATTCCAGTTATTCCCTTTGAATCTATAGAAGAGCCTATATCCTACCAAATACACTCTCCTCATGGTTTACAGGTAAGTATTTTTAGCAATAATGCACATGAAACGGCCTCACTAATTGACCCTTTTGTAAATTTGGTTAGCCGGGTGAATATCAACAGTCAATGTCAGCGCAGCCCGGATGTTTACCCATTTACCGGCCGTAAAGACAGCGCCGAAGGAA
Source organism: Daejeonella sp. (assembly GCA_035631395.1). GTDB lineage: Bacteria > Bacteroidota > Bacteroidia > Sphingobacteriales > Sphingobacteriaceae > Daejeonella. The sequence continues at coordinate 3,315 of DASQIU010000204.1, forward strand.
CACTTTCTGTAACAGATGCCTTACGGTCTTTTTCTATCCGATCATTAGTAACTACTAAAATGAATCAAGGCAACAAGGAACTTTTCAATGAGATTATTGATCAGCACGATTCTAGTTTTTTGAGTACCAATTTTATTTTCTGAAAAACTTGCCGTAGAAAATGAATACGCCTTCCAAAACCATTTGGACCATCGGTCATTCTAACCGCCCGCTAAATGAGTTTATGGATATGCTTCATTCTTTTCAAATTCAGCTGGTTGCTGATATTAGAAGTTTCCCAGGATCAAGGCATTATCCATACTTCAATAAAGAATTACTTGAGGATTCATTATCTGAAAATCAGATAGCTTATATTCATTTAGCAGGTTTAGGCGGAAGGAGAAAAGTCCAGGTAAATTCAATAAATACAGGCTGGCGCCTGGATTCTTTCCGGGCTTATGCCGATTATATGTCCACCGATACCTTTAAAACGGCTATTGCCCAGCTAGAAGATTTGGCGGACAAACAGCATACAGCTTATATGTGTTCAGAAGCGCTTTGGTGGCGTTGTCACCGGTCACTGGTTTCAGATTTTCTGAAACTAAAAGGCTGGACCGTGATGCATATTATGGCCGCTGGCAAAGTACAAGAACATCCTTATACTTCGGTTGCTAAAATTATAAACGGCCGGTTATCTTATCAGTAAAATTTAAAAAATAAAGCCTTTTTTTCTTTAGAAAAGCAATGCCAAAGTCCATCGGTTCCGCTAGTCCCGCTTTCCGTTTCAAATCCTCATTCCGCTGCGCCTGCCTGACGGCAGTCAGGCTTCATTCCGGGTTTTTCACTCAATCGGGTTTAGGGCGGAAAAGCCTTTGCAAAGTATTGGGTCATGCTAGATACACGTGCCGGCAAAGGATTATTGCCGCAAAAATTTTATCGTAAATAGGTATGTTTCATCTTTTTCAACTGATCATCCAATTCATAAACCAGGGGTATCCCGGTAGGAATTTCCAAATTGATAACTTCCTGATCTGAAAGCTGATCCAGATACTTAACTAAAGCTCTTAAACTGTTACCATGCGCTGAAATGATTATTTTTTTGTTTTCGAGAATAAGCGGCGCAATAACCTGATGCCAATAAGGTAATACCCGGTTCATGGTTTCACTCAGGTTTTCAGTCAAAGGCAATTCTCGCTCGTTTAAATCGCGGTAGCGTACATCAAAACCCGGATAACGAGGATCTTCTTTGGTAATTGCCGGTGGATGTTCGTACGGGTCACGGCGCCATTTATGAACCTGTTCTTTTCCATACTGAGCTTCGGTATCCCCCTTATTTAAACCTTGCAGAGCTCCGTAAAAACGCTCATTCAGTCGCCAGGATTTTTGTACCGGTATCCACAGCAAATCCAGTTCATCTAAAATAATATCCAGGGTTTTTATGGCCCTTTTCAATACCGAAGTAAATCCGATGTCGAAAGTATAAGCCTGACTTTTTAAAATTTCCCC
>DASQIU010000205.1:0-16798 GCA_035631395.1 Daejeonella sp.
CCGATAAAATTTATCAACCAATTTTTTGCGCAATCTCAAAGCAAAAGAGATAACCGGATTACCCGCATCTTTTTTCAGAACCAGAATTTGCTTTTGATTGATAAATGTCTGATGATAGATTTGTTTAGAAGCTAAATAAGCTTTAAAATCAAATTCTCCGGGATTAAATGCCGGCTCCACTTCGTTAAAACTTCCGGGTATGAGCAACAAATCCCCATATTCTAAATTTAAAGGATGTAGAGAATCTGTTTTCAAAGCAATCAACAGCTTTCCACATACCGGCTCAAAATGTTTTTGGCGGGATGCCTGCGTTACTTCTGTTTCAAAACGGAGAATATCACCATTTAATTTGGGTTCATTAACCAGCTTTACAATCAGCGCTTCAGAAGCTATGCGGCTGAAGTAATTTGGCGCATGCCATTGAGCTGTCTGTAAGGTTATCCAATAACCTACCAAAGCCAAAAACAGGTGAACCGTTAAGCCCAATACCCACCTTTTTTTAAACAGTGAAAGTTTTTGATAAAGAACTATCTGGACAATGAAAACTCCAAGAACCAACAAAATTAGAATGAATGCATATTGATACATCCAGGCACTGGAAAACCACATGGCCAGAGCAATCCCCAGGATCAGGGGAATTATAAAGCGTACAAACGGTATTTCGCCTTTCAAAAACATTTAAAATTGATATCTGACTTGCAGTTTTACTTCCGAGCGCCGGTTTCCATCGATCTGATCCAAGCCCGAACCTATGGTTTGCTGATTGGTATAGCTAGTTACGGCATACCGGGCCCAAACATCTAAACCCCGACTCAAAGAATAGCGTCCGTTGACATAAAACCTCAAGCCGCTGTATTGGAAAGCGGGTACCGAATAGCTGTACAAAACATCGTTTTCATAAGTATAAATGCGTGAATTAAACCCGCGGGTATCAAAAATGGCAAATCGCAGATTGCCGGATATTTTAGTTTGTAAGGGATGATAAATTACATCCTGATAAGCCAAGTAGCCATATTCATCAGGATGATCTCCTTTTTGATGCTGACAGATCTCCAAACGATTCCTTAAAACAATATTCTTATGAACCTGATAATTCAACTCCAGCCGGTAATTCTGCCTCTTAACTTCCTGAAGGATATTTAAAGGATAACCCACACTCTCATTTTCGGCCTTTACTTTCATTTTGTAATAGCCAGATACCCTTAATTTTTTATTGAGCGAATAATTAAACTGACTAAACCATTCATAACCCATTGAAGGGGCATCAATCCGGTAGTTAAGCCTGCGAAAACGGAAGAAATCGGCATACGTGATCAGTTCCCAATGCGAGTTCAATTTGAGCTGTAAGCCCGAATAAAAACCCTGCTCATTAACCGCATTGCTGGCTTCTGAAATGGCCTGGTTAAAGACCGAATAATAGTTTTTCTGATAATGACGATGCAGCAAAATCATCGAAACTTTTGGAGAAAGACTGCTCATTAAACCATTCATCAAGGCCATGCCATTCTGCAACTGATAAGCAATTTCCCCAAACCAATAGGTATTTTGATAGGAATAGCTATAATGAAATCCGGCATTGCTTAATGATTGCCCGGCAAATTTAAAGCGGTTATACAACAGATTGCTGGCTTCCAGCGGATGACCAAATTGGGTATGATAAGCCGTGATGCCCAGGTTTAATTGACGATGACGATACTGAATATTAGAACCATAAATAAACTGTGAAGAAGCATTTTTATTTTTCAGTTCGGTGGGTGTACGATGTAAACCACTTTGCCCGATGGAAGAGATCAGCATATCGCCATTATCTGATTGAACCAGACTGGCATCTATTTTTTTGTATGATAAAAAAGGAGTGAAAGTGAATTTCCCTAAATCGGCGCTGGCCGATATCCCGCGAAGAAACTGAGATTTATTCACCGAGTGATGAGGACCTAAACCCCAATCCGGTTTGGCCAGGCTGGTTATAAGCGGACCTTTTCCAAAAGTTAAACCCGACCAAAGCGTTAAACCTTGACCAAACTGAAGCGTGTAATCGCCAATGGCCAGTTTTTTCAAAAAGCCCAGATTGCGCAGCATCATATTGGCCGAATAAAAATCAAATCCGGCGGGTTTAGAGCCCCATAAAAACTGCTCCCCCGCATCTTTTCTCATATTTAGCGAGGCCGAAATATTTCTACCATAATAATAGCGGTATCTAAGCAACAACCGATCCGGGCTCCCCAAATACCTGGATCTGTCGGAAGAATCCGGAATCTGAAAACCTTTTTGTACTTGCAAAATTTGCCCATAGCGGAATATCAGATCGTGCCTTCCTTTGCTTAACAAATTAGCCGCTGTAACATTGGCCAAACTATTTTCCGGACCCAGGAACACAAAATTCAAAAAACGGTAAATGGTGGTCAAATCAAAACCTTCAATGCTTTGCAATTCCAACAAATCCAGCAAATCACCGGTTTCATGCCGATGTTGCAAAAAAGCATCGATTTGCAAGGGGCTAAGAAAAAACAGTTCCTGCAATTGCTCCCGGCTAATCTTATTCACATTTACCGGATTTCTGTAATAAAAATTTAGGCGTTCACTCAGTTCAGAAAAATCGAAATCCTCATCCATTTCTTCGGCCAATTGTTCAATCAACTGTTCAATAACCGGCTCTGTCTCGGTTTGACCATAAACTGAATTTCCCGCTAAAAGCAGACTAAGGCAGCCTATTATCCCCATCAATCTCCTAAAATTCATAACTGAAGGCTATTTGTGGAGAATAACCCAAATATGGATGAAAAGAGGCAGCGGCATCAAATCTGAATTTCTGAGCGTTTAAACCAAATCCGGCATACTGTTTAAAAGGATTAACCGATATACCGCCCCTAAGATCTAACCAAATGATTGGTTTATATTCCAAGCCGGTTTTTGCATCGGTATTGGAGTTTAATTCTTTTGTCCAAGACCCGGCAACCAGAACTTTATCACTAAAACGGTAAGCGGTTCCAAACTCAATTTTTACAGGAATTAAAGCCTCTACTTTTTGCTTGTATCCACTCCTACCGGGATTGGCTATATGCGCTCCCATCCATAAATTTTCGACCGGCTGATACTGCATTCCGGCGCTAACCGAAAAAGTTTGAGCGGAGCCATAGCCACTGATCTTTAACTGGTGATAATTAAAGGTTAAAGCGGCAAATAATTTATCCCCAAATTTACGGGCATAACTCAAACCCGATTGCTGCTCGCTATAAACGCTGAATCCATATCGCTGAAAGCTTAAACCCCAAGTGCCTTTTTGATAAGGCATAGCCAACAACGCCGATTGAACGCTTAGCTCCTGTCCCGCAAAAGGCTGTTGATACCCTAAAGCCAATACCACTTTTTGCAAAGCTGCCGATCCGGCCTGATTTTGTTTCAATGACCATACATCCTGCACAGCCACTCCAGCTGAAGCCAAAGCAGTTAGTCTGGGGCCGGCATTCTCCTGCGCCGAGACACTTAAGGTCATCAAAATAAAAATCCAGGGTAAATATTTCATTTACATTAATTTACCAAATAAAACATAGAGTTTCATGAAAAATAATTTACTTTCCCCTGTAATAAATCCAGATATTTTTCGTCTAATTGTGTACTAATAAAAACGAAATGAAAAAGATCATATTAAGCATAGCTTTACTTTTTACAGCTTGTATGCTGTATGCCCAAAACGGAAAAATCAACGAAGGAACCGTTACTTATTCGGTACAATGGAACCTGCCGGCTAATATGCAGGCCATGGCAGCCACTTTACCTACCGAGTTAAAAGTGTATTTCAAAGGCGATTCAGCTAGCATGAGAAGCGAATCTCAAATGTTTAGCAGCACCAATATTTTAAACACCAAGAAAGAATACGAGCGTATCCTGTTGGAAATCCCCATGATGAAAAAGAAGTTCTCGGTAATCCTTACGCCGGTAGATCAGGAAAAAATAGCCGATCAAATGCCCGAACTAACTTTAAAGCAATCTGCAGAAACCAAAAAAGTAGCCGGTTATACTGCTCAGAAATATGAAGTAAACGAGAAAAAATCCAATCAAAACCTGGAGGCCTGGTTTACCAAAGAAGTAGAAATAACTCCTAACTCACTTAGCCGCTTTTACGATAAAAGTTATGGTTTCCCGGTAGAGTTCAGTTCTTTTATGAACGGATTGACTTTAAAAGCAACTGTAAAAGAAATTAAAGCAGGTCCGGTGCCGGCCGGCTCTTTCAGCGCAACAAAAGATTTTGAAGAAATTACCTTCGATCAGTTGCTGCAAATGAGCGGCGGCGGAAAACGCTAATCGGCGTTTAGAAGTTGTCATTTAACAAAATCTTCAAAGCTTTTTAACATTCGGCGTTTTAGCTAACTTGCGGCGATGTTAAAAAGCTTTGTTGTTTTACTGCGGTTCTTCATTTTCTGGCTGCTATTTTTCCTGATAGACCAGATCATTTTTTTGGCTTATTTTACTGATAAATTGAAGGATGCCCGATTTTCTGAAATCCTGACCAGCCTCCTTTACGGAATGCGTTTGAATGCCTCCATGGCTGGGTATATTTCCATTCTCCCGCTGTTAGTGTTCATTTTTTTATGGTTCTTCCCTCAAATAAAGATCAGCAAAAAAGCACCCCGCTATTTTGTGGTTGCCTTGGTGGTGATTTTCGCCTTCCTCAGCATCGTTAATTTTAATATTTACCGCGAATGGGGCACTAAAATTAATTACCGGGCTTTAGATTTTGCCTTTAACTCTACCAAAGAAGCCGTTGCTTCCAGCTCCTCATCGCCGGTGGTTTCCTCTTTCACCATCTTTTTCATTTTTATTTTCGGCAGCTTTTTTCTGGCCAAGCGCATTATTGATTATAAAATGCCGCAAACCTCAACTCCTTTCTGGATAAAAGGGTTAAGCAGTATTCTTTTTATAGGCCTGTTGTTTTTATGCATCCGCGGAAATTTAGGCACTTCGCCCATTAACCAGAGCATGGCCTATTTTTCTGATAAGCCTTTTTTAAACCATGCCGCCGTAAATACCGAATGGAATTTGATGCATGATCTGATCAATAATAAATACGGCAATCAAAATCCCTATAACTATTACCCAGAAAAAGAAGCTCAGCAAATTGTAGCCGATTTATATCAAAAACCGGAAGGAGAAGTCACATCGATACTTAGTACTCCAAGACCCAATGTGGTGATCATCCTGCTGGAAAGCTTTACCGCCGATCTGATAGAAAGCCTTGGCGGCGAAAAAGGTGTGGCGCCCAACATGGAAAAACTGATTTCGGAAGGATTGCTCTTTAAAAATATTTATGCTTCCGGCGACCGCACCGACAAGGGATTGATAGCCGTTTTAAGCGCTTTTCCGGCTCAAGCCACACGCAGTATCATGGGTATGAACGATAAGCAGGAAAAGCTACCAGCTATTGCACAGGCTTTGTATAATAACGGATACTCCACTTCTTTTTATTATGGTGGAGAAAGCGAATTTTTCAACATCAAATCCTATGTGCTGAGCCATAACTACCAAAAACTGGTGGATATTAAATCTTTCCCAAGTCAGGATCTTAGCTCATGGGGGGCTTTTGATCATAAAGTTTTTGAGAAAAATGTAGCTGATCTGGATGCCGTTAAACAGCCTTTTTTCTCCACTATATTAACTTTAACCAACCATGAACCTTTCCAATTACCCGGCAAAGCACACTTCCCGGGCGAAAACATGGAAAACAAGTTCAGAAGTACCGCATTTTATACCGATTCCAGCCTGGCGGCCTATATTCAAACTGCCAAAACCAAAAGCTGGTATCAAAACACCCTTTTTATTGTTGTGGCCGATCATGGGCATCGTTTACCTAAAAATATTTATGAAAACTACGATCCAAACCGTTTCCGCATTCCTTTAATTCTTTTAGGTGGAGCCCTCAAGCCCGAATTCCGTGGAAAAACCGTAGAAAAATTAGGCAGTCAAACTGATATTGCTGCCACCCTGCTAAGCCAATTAGGCGTAGCATACGATCAGTTTAAATGGAGCCATGATCTGCTCAATAGCGCTACACCAGAGTTCAGTTTTTTTGATTGGGACAATGGATTCGGCTTTGCCAACAAACACCAGATCATCTGCTTTGATAATATCGGCAAAACCGAGATCTACCGTCATAATGCCAATAATACCGATGATCACAAACTCCTTCGGAATGGCAAAGCGTATATGCAGCAGGTCTTTCAGGAGTATTTGAATTATTAAAAAACTAAGAGCCTGTTTAAATTTGCATCAAAAATAATTATATGTCGTCCCGATGGGACTAAAATGTTTATGCTAATTCAATCTTCTATTCATATTACGTCCCGATGGGACTGTATTTTGCTCCGCTAGGAGCTATATGTTAGTAGAAATTCCAAAAAAAAGAACCTATGAACCCCTTTAAGGGGTGGCACAAACAATAGACACAAAGTTTAAACAGGCTCTAAATCTTCCAGGTTTTAGAAACCTGGAAGGTTTATGCAGATTCTGGAAACCTGGAAGGTCTCTTCACAAACTTCCTACCCAACTGTTAAACAAATCAGATTCAAGCTCTACGGCTTTGTCTGCATGTTTTTTCCAATCGGCGGAAAAGCTTTTCAGTTGAGCAATCATCTCTTCTAAATGCCCCTCTTCTTCCAGGATAATGGATTTCACATTGACCCGGCAAGCGGCCAGATCTAAAACTTCCTGATAAATAGGATACAATTCATCGGCACGCACTTCAATAGCATAGGTAACCAGTAAATAGGCGGCAAACTTGAGTTCGTTGCCGCTTAAATTCAATTCTGATTTGAGATATTTACATACGTCCACATCCAGCTTATTGAGATAATACCTGCTTTCTGCCGGAGCTAGTAAAAATTCTGCCTGATAATTGGGGCATAAATCCTCGCCCAGTTTGGCAATCTGTTTTTTCAAATAATAAGCATGACGATGTTCCTCGGCGGCATGTTTTAAAATAATCAGGGTTACATCTGTTTTATGCTCACAGGAAGATATCTTTCTGGCGCCGGTATTTTCCATCAACGACAGCGTATTTAACCATTTAGCATGTTGAGCAGGATCTGCTACTATTTTGTGTAAGGTCTGTTTAAAGTCCATTCAGTATAAAGAATTTTTAATAAGTCGGATTTAGAATCGCTCCAAAGCCTCCTCAATTTTGCTGTAAATGTATTCCAATTGCTCCGCAGTAATACAATACGGAGGGAGGATATAAATAATGTTTCCTAAAGGACGAAGAATGATGCCCTGATCAAGGAAATAGTTGTACAAATTTTGGCCTAAATTGTTAAAATAAGAAGTCCCCTGTTCGGTTTTCCATTCCAAAGCCAGAATGGTTCCGGTTTGGCGCACCTCTTTTAAGCGGGGATGATTCCTGATTTTAAGTCTGAAAGCTTCATGCTGTTTGGCAATACGATGAATATGCTCATGCGTTTGAGGCTCTTCCAGCAGATCCATACTGGCTAAAGCAGCCGAACAGGCTACCGGATTGGCCGTAAAAGAATGCCCGTGAAAAAGCGTTTTTAACCGATCGTTTGATAAAAAGGCATCATAGATCTCCTGGGTACAGGTAGTTGCTCCCAGGGCCATGGTTCCGCCGGTTAATCCTTTAGAAAAGCACATCAAATCAGGCTGCGCCAAAAGGTGTTGGCAGGCAAATAGCTTACCGGTACGTCCAAAACCGGTCATCACTTCATCAGCAATGGTAAAAATCCCTTCCTGCTTGCAATGTGCCATCAGCTCATCCAAATAACGATCTTCATACATCAACATACCGCCCGAACCTTGCACCAGGGGTTCAAAAATAAACCCGGCCAAATCAGATTTCAGACTAGAAATATGCGATTTAAGCTGTTCGATATTTTCCGCATGAGGCGTATCGATAAACTCCACCTCAAACAAAAGTTTTTCAAAAGGCGTGGTAAAAGCACTTCGGGCACTTACCGCCATAGCGCCAAATGTATCTCCATGATAAGAATTATGAAAGGCCAGAATTTTTGTCCGAGGTTTTTCCTTATTGCTCCAATATTGCAAGCACATTTTCAGGGCCACTTCTACAGCCGTAGAACCGTTATCAGAATAAAATACTTTAGCCTGATTGGCTGGAAGCAATTTCAACAATCTTTCGGCCAGATTTATGGCTGCCGGGTGTGTAAATCCTGCAAAAATTGCGTGCTCCAGGGTATTCAATTGCTGTGCCACCATAGTGGCAATGTAAGGATGCGAATGCCCATGCAGGTTTACCCACCAGGAAGAAATAGCATCCAGATATTTTTTTCCATTTTCATCAATCAGGTAAGCGCCTTCGCCCCGAACAATAGGGATAGGTGGCAAAGCCTGCTGCATTTGAGTATAAGGGTGCCAGATAATGGCCTGATCGCGTTCTGCTAAAGTTCTTTTTTCCATGTTTCTTTTAATAATTCAATTACTCGCCGGTCGGTTGGAAAAGTTACATCATCCGGATTCAAATCGGTCAGGCTCTTCCAGCGGAAAGCCTGTAAAATATCTCCCTCGGTATCAAAATCGAAAGCCTTTTCTTTAAAAGCCAGTTGCAAGGGATGCTTAGCCTTAACCAGATAATAAACACTAATTATCTGACTATCGTTAAAAACTGATTTGATAAAAAAATCGGTGGTATAAAAATGTTCCGTTACCTCAATCTCAGCCTGGCACTCTTCCACAAATTCCCGTTTCAGACCTTCAATTAATCCCTCCCCATATTCCAAACCTCCGCCCGGGAATTTGCTGAATTGGAAGCCATATTCCTGCTCATCGCTTAATAAAATCTGGTCCTGCTCATTAATTAGCAGGCCATATACGCGTACATTAAATGGATACATTAAAAAAAGTGTTTTTGGTTACGAATCACATTTTGAGTATTCCAGGTATAATCTATCCGTTTAGGCTCGCTCCTTACGGGACAATCCGTCATGCGGCAATAATGGCAACATTCCGGCAAACAGGGATCTGCGTGGATGAAAAATTCGGTGGGCACCGTAGACTTTTCATTGATTAGTTTATCTATCTCAGAAACTTCTTCGTGTACCTGAGTCAAATCAAAATAATAAGGCAAAGTAATATGGCAATCGATATGAAGTTCGGCGCCATAGCGCTGGGTACGGAGATTATGTATATCGATCCAGGAATTTTTGCGATTTTCATTTAAAACCCCAACCACCTCTTCCACCAGCCCGAAATCTGATTCGTCCATTAAACCGGCAATCGATTTACGGAGCAATTTATATCCGCTATAAATGATAAACAAACCTAAAACTCCCGAGAACAAACTGTCCAAATAATTTAAACCCGTAAAGTATATCAGCAACAACCCCATAACCAATCCAGCACTTGTGTAAGCATCCGTCATCAGGTGTTTACCATCGGCGTATAAAGTCATCGAATTAAATATCCGGCTTTGCTTAACCAGATAGTATCCCACCACATAGTTAACTATCCCGGTTACGCCAATAATCAAAGAGCCGTCCACTAAAAGATGAATAGTTTGAGGATAAATCAGGTTATAAACCGATTTAAATGTAATGAGCACACCGGCCATCACAATTAATGCCCCTTCTACAAACACTGAGAAAAACTCTACCTTACCATGGCCATAAGGATGATTCAAATCGCGTGGTTGAGCCGCCAAATAAATACTATAAAAAGCAAAAGCACTGGCCAACACATTGACAATACTTTCGGCCGCATCGGTTAAAATAGCGTTAGAAGAAGTAATGAAATAAGCCACAAATTTAGCCAGCATGAGCAGGGTACTAATTACCAATGATAGCAGGATTATTTTTTGTTGTTTTTGCATAGAGCCGCAAATTTATAGAATAGAATGCAGCATTAGTATAGTCGGGTGCTGTTTCATTGCTTTTACTTAATTTTCCATGGGCTTTAACAAAGGCTTTCTATATTTGCCTTTTACTTATGAACATGACTGTACTATCTGATAGAATCAATAAGCTTTCCGAGTCGCAAACCATTAAGATGGCCAAATTGGGCCGTGAACTGGCAGCGCAGGGAATTGATGTGATTAATTTGAGTTTTGGAGAACCTGATTTCCATACTCCCGAATTTATTAAAGAAGCAGCCAAGCGTGCCCTGGATGAGAACTATACTTATTACACTCCGGTTCCAGGCTATCTGGACCTGCGCCAGGCCATTGCCGATAAATTAAAAAGAGAAAACAACCTGGATTATAATTTCGACCAGATTGTGGTTGGAACCGGCGCTAAACAAGCCATTGCCAACGCTGTTTTATGCCTGATTAACCCCGGCGATGAAGTGATTGTGCCCACTCCCTACTGGGTTTCTTATTCTGAGGTAATTAAACTGGCCGAAGGAGAATCGGTATTTGTACATGCCGGAGTAGAGCAGGATTTTAAAATCAATGCCCAACAACTGGAAGCGGCCATTACGCCTAAAACCAAAGCTTTTCTTTTTTCTTCGCCATGTAACCCTACGGGCAGCGTTTACAGCCGCCAGGAATTGGCTCAACTGGTTGAAGTATTTGAACGTTATCCGCATATTCATATCATCTCTGATGAGATTTATGAGCACATCAACTTTGTTGAAAAACACCAATCTATTGCCCAATTTGAAAGTATCAAAGACCGGGTAATTATTATCAACGGTTTCTCTAAAGCTTATGCCATGACCGGTTGGCGCATTGGTTACCTGGCAGCCAGCAAAGAGATTGCCCAGGCCTGCGATAAAATGCAAGGACAAATTACTTCAGCCACCTGCTCTATTGCCCAACGGGCCGGTTTAGCCGCTTATCAAGGTGGTTTAACCGAAGTTTTGCAGATGAAAAAGGCATTTTTTAAACGCCGAAGTGTGGTTTATGAGCTCCTGAAAGATATCCCGGGAGTAAAAAGCAATTTACCGCAGGGAGCTTTCTACTTTTTTCCGGATGTAAGCGCTTATTTAGGTAAAAATTATCAGGGGCAGGTGATGGAAACCACCGCCGATTTATGTATTTACCTTTTAAATACTGCTCATGTGGCTGTGGTTAGTGGCGATGCCTTTGGCGATCCGAACTCTATCCGCATTTCATATGCTGCTTCTGAAGAAAAGCTAAAAACTGCTATGCATCGCATTAAAGAGGCGCTGGCACAATTGAAATAATTTATTCCCTTAAATTTCACGTATTATCCTTACCCATAAATATCATGACCCACATCTTTAACAAATTCAGCTCGTTAAACATTCTCATTATTGGCGATGTGATGATGGATGCATATTTATGGGGAAAGGTGGAACGAATATCGCCCGAAGCCCCGGTACCTATTGTTTCCGTTACCAAAAAAGAAAACCGGCTGGGTGGTGCGGCCAATGTGGCCTTGAATATTAAGGCCCTTGGAGCTACTCCGCTGATTTGTTCAGTAATTGGCGATGATCTGGAGGGCGATGAATTTATGGCGCTGCTGGATAAACAAGAACTAAGCAAAGAGGGAATTTTCAGGGTAAAACAGCGTCAAACTACCGTTAAAACCCGAATTATTGGCCATAACCAACAACTGGTGCGCATTGATGCCGAAACGGAAAAGAATATCCCCGAAGAGATTTCCAGCCTGATCTTTAATAAGATCCGGGAACTGATCTCTTCTCAGACCATCGATGCCATCATTTTTGAAGATTATGACAAGGGTTTACTCTCTGAAGGGCTGATTAGCCAGATCATCGCTTTAGCCAATGAGAAAAACATCATCACGGTAGTGGATCCCAAAAAGAAAAACTTCCTTTTTTATCGAAACGTAACTTTATTTAAGCCTAACCTAAAAGAGCTAAAGGAAGGATTAAAAATAGATATCAACCCTCGAAATCTCAATGAAATAGAAGAGGCGGTTAATGCGCTTCAGAATAAGCTGAATGCCCAAATGGTGATGGTTACTCTTTCTGAACTGGGGGTTTACATGAGCTCTAAAAATGATCATAAACTTTTACCGGCACATATCCGCAATATTGCCGATGTTTCTGGCGCCGGCGATACGGTAATAGCCACTACAGCCCTATGCCTGGCCGCCGGATTGGATGAGTTTCAAACAGCTTCGGTAGCTAATTTGGCCGGCGGACTAGTTTGTGAGCAAGTGGGTGTAGTGCCTATTCAGTTAGAGCTATTAAGAGCCGAAACCGGAAATTTATAATTTCACAGCTTATTTACTTCTTATAGCTTCTACTGGATCCATCCGCGAGGCCATAAATGCCGGTATGAACCCTGATATCAACCCAATAGCAGTGGATAAGAATACCGCTAAAAACACTTTTCCTAAATCTACCACAATGCTAACATCTGCAACCGCTTTTACCACATAAGCCAGCAGGTAGACTATAGCCAAACCAACCATTCCGCCCATTAAGCAAAGTAAAACAGATTCAATTAAAAACTGAAGCAGGATAAAGTAATTTTTAGCGCCCAAGGATTTCTGGATACCGATAATATTGGTTCGCTCTCTTACAGAGACAAACATAATATTGGCAATTCCAAAGCCTCCCACCAAAATAGAAAACCCGCCAATAAAGGCGCCTGCAAAATTAACGATCTTAAATACCTGGTCTAAGCCGGCTGTAAGAATGGTTGATTTGTTAAGAGCAAAATCATCATCCTGCCGTGGACTTAAGCGATGAATTGAACGCATTAAACCCCGCAATTCGCTTTCCAGCTCAGCCACATCCAAGTTCTCCTTCCCCTTAACAGTAATCATCGGATTATAGCGCTCATCTTCTATATTAACTACATTGCGTGCAAAATTAAGCGGCAACGAAATATTCTTATCTGCAGAAATCCCCAGCGGATCCTCTCCATCTTTGCTAAAAACCCCAATAACGGTCACTTTTCGTCCCAACACTTGGATAACCTTTCCAATAGGATTCTCATTAGGGAAAAGCCCATCGGCTATATCATAACCAATTAAAGCTACGGGAGCTCCTCCCCTGGATTCGGCATCGGTAAAATACCTGCCTTCCTGGAAATCAAAGATCCGCGTTTTAAAATAATCATGAGAAATGGCCCCTACATAAGCGCCTTCGATACTATTGCTCCGATATTTTACCGTACGGTTTCCCATACCAGCCGTGAAAGCTAGTCCTTCAGCTCCTTCTATAAGATTTTTCAGTTTTTCATAGTCCTGGATTTTAGGGCTGGGCCGGCTCATATATTTCCACCAGGGATAATCGCCGCCAAAAGCCCAGGGCCATTTCTGAATGTAAACGGTATTGCTTCCTAATTTCTCTACACTATTCTGCAAATTATTCCGCAAGGTATCTACCGCCGAGAAGACTCCTACAATGGTCATAATACCAATGGTAATTCCCAGTAATGATAAAGTAGTGCGCAACTTATTTTGCCGCAGTGCTTCAAAAGCAAAATTGAAACTTTCTTTAAGTAGCTTGAAAAATATCATGTTGGTTAGACCCTAAAAACCATAAAACGTTACACCTTAACAATTAAGGGGAAAAATTATATGCGGAATGTAAATAAATTCAACAAAAGAATGCTACAAATATTTATGGTTTATTTTTAGTAAATTTGCGCCCTGAAATATACTCAATTATGAAATTATCCCAATTCAAATTCAATTTACCTGATTCTTTAATTGCACATACTCCGGCAGAAACCCGCGACGAAGCTCGTTTAATGGTTTTAGATAGAAAAACTGGGGCCATAGAGCATAAAATATTTAAAGATATTCTGGGGTATTTTGATGAGAAAGATGTGATGATCTTAAATAACACCAAGGTTTTCCCTGCCCGTTTATACGGAAACAAAGAAAAAACTGGTGCTACTATCGAAGTTTTCTTGCTACGGGAGTTAAATAAAGAATTACGGTTATGGGATGTTTTGGTTGATCCAGCCCGTAAAATCCGGGTAGGAAATAAATTATATTTTGGCGATGACGACTTATTAGTAGCAGAGGTAGTGGATAATACTACTTCCAGAGGCCGTACCATTCGCTTTTTATTTGATGGTACTGATGAGGAGTTCCGCCGCAATATTGAGATCCTTGGAGAAACCCCACTTCCTAAATACATTAAACGTAAAGCTACTCCCGAAGATAAAGACCGTTATCAAACCGTATTCGCTAAAAACGAAGGTGCTGTTGCCGCTCCTACAGCCGGTTTGCACTTTAGCCGTGAGTTGATGAAACGTCTGGAACTAAAAGGAATTGAGTTTGCCGAAGTTACATTACACGTAGGTCTGGGCACTTTCCGCCAGGTAGAGGTAGAAGACTTAACTAAGCACAAAATGGATTCTGAGCAATTCATTATCGCACAAAAAGACGCCGATGTTGTGAATAAAGCCATTGAGGAAAAACGTCGGGTTTGTGCGGTAGGTACCACTTCTATGCGGGCCATAGAATCTGCTGTATCGGCCTCTGGAACTTTAAAAGCCGCCAATGACTGGACCAGCAAATTCATTTTCCCTCCCTACGATTTTAGCATCGCTAACTCTATGGTAACCAACTTCCATACTCCTGAGTCCACCTTATTAATGATGGTTTCTGCATTTGGAGGTTATGAGCATGTAATGAATGCCTACGAAATAGCGGTAAAAGAAAAATATCGTTTTTACAGTTATGGTGATGCCATGCTGATTATTTAAGATACGATTTAGGCTTATAAGTAAAGATCTGAGAACAATTACTCAGATCTTTACTTTCCTGATTTTCATCATTCATGAAATACTACGCTATCATTGTAGCCGGAGGCTCCGGAAGCCGTATGCAGGCCGATATACCCAAGCAGTTTCTGCTGCTAAATGGAAAACCCATTTTAATGCATACTCTGGAAGCTTTTTACAATTCCACTTTCAAGCCCGAACTTATCCTGGTATTAAATGTAGATTTCCACTCTTACTGGGAACAATTATGCCGGGAACATCAATTTATAATACCCCATATTTTGGTTAAAGCCGGAAACCAACGTTTCTATTCGGTAAAAAATGGCTTAAAGAAAGTTAGCGGCACTGCGCTGGTGGCTATACATGATGCCGTACGCCCCTTAGTTAGCGAAGATTTAATTACTCGTTCTTACCAGGAAGCTGAACGCTATGGAAATGCCATTGCAGCCGTTAAAAGTAAAGATTCTATACGCCAAATAAACGCTTCAGGTTCTGTGCCATTAAACAGGGAAGGGATTTTTCTGGTACAAACCCCGCAGGTGTTTCAAAGCGCACTACTTAAAAAGGCTTACCAACAACCTTACCGCATTGAGTTTACAGATGATGCCACCGTTGTTGAAAAAACGGGAACTATAATCCGGATAATAACCGGCGATAACCGGAATATCAAAATCACTTACCCCGAGGATATCCTATTGGCACAATTCTACTTGACTGCAAGCCGAAATAATTCCATGCCAGCAAAAACAGCCAATATTGATTAAACTGTGCCGCCGCGGATAACTCTTAACAAAATGGCAATAATAGCTATCACCAACAGAATATGAATTAAATTACCGCCAAAGGGGGAGATAAATGCTCCGAATATCCAGATAATAATCAAAATTACAGCAATAATATATAATAGATTGCCCATAACCTTATTTTTTAATTAAAATGATTGTTGCTTGTAGTATAAATAACTAAAACACTCCATTTGTTTAAAAAATGTAGTAAAATTATTTTGATAATAAATTTTATCCAAAACTAAAAAAACCCTTTCTCAGGGCTTTTCTATTAATACTCATCTTCATTAAAGAAGAAGTCATCTTTGGTGGGATAATCAGGCCAAATTTCTTCAATATTTTCATAAGGCTCTCCGTCATCCTCTAAAGCCTGGAGGTTTTCAATCACTTCAACAGGCGCACCTGAACGAATCGCATAATCAATTAGTTCATCTTTAGTTGCAGGCCAGGGCGCATCTTCTAAGTGCGACGCTAATTCTAAGGTCCAATACATATTCTTTTAGAATTTTGATAGTTAATTTTTGGCAAAAGTATAATAAATAATATAAGATTATTAAAATTCCTTAACATCTTTTTTTACATTCTCGGAATCCATTGATTTTCAGGCACATTTCCATCCTTACATAACTTTCTGGCCAGTACAAACAGATAATCGCTAAGCCGGTTTAAATAAATGGTAACTTTTTCATCTACGAAACTTTCCTGCGCTAAATGAACGGCTAAACGTTCAGCCCGGCGGCAAACACAACGGGCTATGTGGCAAAAAGAAACGGTAGTACTTCCGCCGGGCAATATAAAATGCTTCAGCTCGGGCAATTCCTCATTCATGACATCCATTTGCTGTTCCAAAAATTCGATATCTGATAAATGCAAATCAGGAATTTTCATTTTGGATTTATTAGGGTCAGCGGCTAATGAAGAACCAATGGTAAATAAGCGATCCTGAATTTCTTTCAATACGTCTTTGTGTTCCAAAGAAACATCCTGCTGATCACGAACCATACCGACATAGGAATTTAGTTCATCAACTGTACCATAAGCCTCAATGCGTAAATGATGTTTGGGCACGCGTGTACCGCCAATCAACGATGTTGATCCTTTATCCCCCGTTTTTGTATAAATTTTCATGAGAGTATGTTTTGGTTCTAATTGAATCCTTAAAGGTAAGGATTAGCCACACACATGAAAATTCTAGATAATCTAATTTTGGTCAATGATTTTTGAACTATTGGATCGTTTCAATATTCACCTCATTTTTAGTCAGATCAGCTAAGCGGGGCGACACCATTTTGATATTCTCGTTTAAATAATCATTTTCGATTAACCCATCTCGCATCCGTACAATCCGGTGGGCATGCTGAGCAATATCTTCTTC
>DASQIU010000206.1:0-2820 GCA_035631395.1 Daejeonella sp.
GGAGTTAATATGAATTATTACGATCAGAAAAAATGGGCCGAAACTTTAAAACCGTTGATGGCCGACTGGCTGAAAACACAGTTAAGTTTTGGTGGAGATGCCGCCCGCTGTGTTTGTTTAGGTAGTGGCAAAAATCTGACTTATTTGAAGCAGCTTAATCATCAAAATGGCTTTTTTAAGAGAATCGATGTTCTGGATCATCCGCGTTTTATTATGCAATATCGGCGGAAAAAATTAACGGAGTATCTGGAACAGTACGTAGAAGTATTGAATTTTAACCTTTAATGAGTTTAACATATTTTTGCCGCTTTATTTTAATGTCCTGAGATATTTATGCCGAAGAAAATTTTTTTGCTTGTTGCTTTCCTGCTGTTTAGGTTTAATCTAGTAAATGCCCAAGATAATGTGGGAATCAAGGTTTTTGGCTTAAGCATCCATCCCAAGGGTGATGAAAATGCATTTTTAATGCCCCGCAAATTAGATGATCAGGGCGTATTGGTATTGAACCTGGGAGCGGTAGTTTCTTATGAGAAATTTTTGATAAAGGACCAACTTTCCATCAAAACGGCCCAGGCTTTTTACAGCGATTGTGCCGATAGGTTAGGAGGTTTTTCGCATATCGGATTCCGGGCAAAGATATTTAATAGTAAAAAACATGCTCTGTATGGAGGAATGGGGCCAACCCTGGTTTATCGCAGAAACTGGTTGGAACTTGAAGGTTATCGCAATCCGGATTTTTTTAAGGGCGGTGAAGCCGATAAATGGCAATGCAAGTTTCTCTGGTATGGCGGCGAGTTCGAATATGTATATAAACTCAATCAGAAAATACAATTGGCCAGCAGTTTTATACCCGGGTATCCCAAATTAATGAGTTTGTCTTTTGGATTGAGATATTTAACAGCCGCCAAGCCATAAATTCAATTATCAGATCAGCTTATTAGCATATGCATATTTAATCAAACCTACGGTATTGCTTGAATTGGTTTTGCGAAGCAGATTTTTGCGATGCGTTTCAATGGTCCGCTCGCTAATAAATAGTTTTTGGGCAATTTCTTTACTGGTTAATTCCTGGATCAGTAATTTTAGCACTTCCAGTTCCCTTTCTGAAAGCCAAACATCAGAATCTTCTTTTTTTATTGCCCTTACCAGGATTTTATTGATCTCCGGACTCCAGTAATTTCCGCCGTTTTGAATAATTGTTATCGCCTGCAAAAGTTCTTGCTGGGCATATTTTTTTAAGATATAGGCATCTGCTCCGGCACTAATTACTTCTTGAACGATATGAGCTTCATCATGCATGCTTAGAATAATTGTTTTTAATTCCGGAGCGATTTTTTTTGCCTCTCTGATTAATTCCAAACCACTTATGTCAGGCATACTATAATCGGTAATCAGCAATTCAACAGGTTCCTTACGTAGGTAAGCAAGGGCATATTGGCCTTTAATAATTTTGGCTACTATATGAAAATCTGCTCTTTGTTCGAGTAAAGCTTCGAGCCCATCTAACAGAATGGCATGATCATCTACAAGTAAAATCCGGGTATTCATTCTAAAGCTTAAAGTAGTAAACTTTTAAATTATTTATTGAATAATTTATATTATTTTCCCGAGGCGCAATATTTTTTAGAATGAGAATTTGTTTGCTGATTTTTTTACTGCTTCCCTCTGTGTTACTGGCTCAATCAGTTTCGTATCCGGATAGCCTTAAACACATAATCCAGAATTCCTCCAATGGTGTCAAAAAAGCCGATGCCTACCAGCTTTTGATAGCCGAAATGCAAAGTCAGGATCCTCAGTCTGCAAAAACACTAATCGGAGCCTTGCATCATCTCTCTGGAAAAATAGGGTATCCACAAGGAATTGTTAATGCCTATTATCAGTATGGCATTTATTATAATTTGCAGGGGAAATTTGATTCATTGAAGCATTACGCCGAAAAATGCTTGCAAATTTCAGCGCAATATCAAATTGCTTTAGCTCAGGCCCAGGGCAATCAACTTTTGGGAACCTATTTTTGGCAGACCGGAAAATATGACGAGTCAACCAAATATCATCTAAAGGCTTTAAAAATACGCGAGGGACATCAGGATGAGGCTGGCATCGGCTCCAGCCTGCTTAGTTTAGGAACGGTTAGCTTTAGCAACAACAAGCCCGATATGGCTCAAAAATACGCTCAAAAGGCGCTGCTTATTGGCCATAAAATAAAAGACGACAAACTTATTTTGAAATCGCTGCACCTGCTGGCCAATGTTTCTGGTTCTGGGGGAGATTACAAGCAGGCTTTAAAATATGATGCTGAAGCCTTGAAGATTTGCGCCAAAACCAATAATCGCCGCGGGTTTTCAGAAGTTTATTCTAATATGGCCACCTGTTATTTTTATATGGGCCAATATGATGCCTCGCTCCTTTATCATTATAAGGTATTAGAAATAGATCAATTTTTTAGGGATGATAAACAGATAGGCGACACTTATTTTAATCTGGCGGGTGTGTATCACCAAAAAAAGGATCATAAAAAGGCTATTGCATTGTTGAATGAGGCCATCTTACTGTTTAAAAATACTCAATATCAATATGGATTGCGGAACGCTTATCAGTTATTGAGCGAAATTTATAATGATACCCATGATTTTAAGGATGCATTGGCCGCCCATCGGCAATATGTGAGTATTGCTAATCAAATTAGTAATGAAAAAAATGAAAAGCATATCGCCGAGCTGAATATCCAGTACGAAACTGAAAAAAAAGAAAAGGAACTTGAGGCCTTAAATCAGCGTTTTACTATCCAAAAATTACAGTTAGCTCAAAGAAATACGTTTC
>DASQIU010000207.1:0-2462 GCA_035631395.1 Daejeonella sp.
ACTGTATGAAGAAATAATGTGCTTCCAAATTTTACTATATTTCTAACAAGTATGATATTTTCTTATTATTTCAAAAAATATTGAGGATTCTAAAGTCCCAATATTCTAAACCTTTCTTATTCAAAATAATTGAGGGTCTTATAGCCGCCTTCTTTTAAATATTGATCCTTCTTTGTCTGATGTAAATCAGATTCCATCATATCCTTTACTAGTGCAGATAGATCATATTTTGGTTTCCAACCCAATTGAGATTTAGATTTGGTTGGATCCCCTATCAACAGATCTACTTCTGTAGGGCGATAGTACTTAGGATCCACTTTCACAACTGTTTGGCCTAATTTTAAATTATCGGCCCCAATACCCAGTTCAGCGCATTTTTCCAAATCAACATCAATAATTACCCCTTTTTCCAGTTCGTCTTTTCCACTGAACTCAACAGTAATCCCTACTTCAGCAAATGCCATCCTGACAAATTCACGTACGGTAGTAGTTATACCGGTAGCAATCACAAAATCTTCCGGTTTTTCCTGTTGCAGGATCAGCCACATGGCTTCTACGTAATCTTTAGCGTGTCCCCAATCACGTTGAGCTGAAAGATTACCCAGGTATAGGCAATTTTGCAATCCCAAGGCAATTTTAGCTGCCGCACGGGTAATTTTACGGGTTACAAAAGTTTCTCCACGGATAGGGCTTTCATGATTGAATAAAATCCCATTACAGGCATACATTCCATAGGCTTCCCGGTAATTTACTGTAATCCAATAAGCATACATCTTGGCCACCGCATAAGGAGAGCGAGGATAAAATGGCGTAGTTTCACTTTGCGGAACCGCCTGCACCAGACCGTAAAGCTCTGAAGTAGAAGCCTGGTATATCCTTGTTTTCTGGGTAAGGCCCAATAAACGTACAGCTTCCAATATTCTTAATGTTCCAATACCATCGGCATTGGCTGTATATTCGGGCGTATCAAAGCTCACTTTTACATGGCTCATAGCAGCCAGGTTGTATATTTCATCCGGTTGGGTTTCCTGAATAATGCGGATTAGATTAGTAGAATCAGTCAGATCACCATAATGTAATTGTAGTTTCAGGTCTTCTTCATGAGGATCCTGGTATAGATGGTCAATCCGGTCTGTATTAAAAAGCGAGCTTCTTCTTTTAATACCGTGAACTTTATATCCTTTTTTAATCAGTAATTCCGCCAAATAAGCACCATCCTGGCCCGTAATTCCTGTAATAAGAGCAGCTTTCATTGTAAATAAATTTATTAATACATTAGCTTTTTATTTGGCAAAAAGCAGGCAAAATTATTCTTTTTTTCCTTAACCCAGAGATAAAAGATTTTTTATTTCAAAAACAACTGAATCGGGAGAATTAAGCATATTTCTAATTATTAACAGGCTGCTGGTTAGTAATTAAGCAGCCTCAATAAATACTGCCCATAACCACTTTTAACCAAAGGCTCGGCCACTTTACGCAATTCATCCGCCGTAATAAAACCCATCCGGTAAGCTACTTCTTCAATGCAGCCAATTTTAAGGCCTTGCCGTTCTTCAATAACCTGCACAAACTGGCCAGCCTGCATCAGAGAGGCAAATGTTCCGGTATCCAACCAGGCGGTGCCACGGCTCAATACGCCCACTTTTAATTTTCCACGATGCAAATATTCTTTGTTTACATCGGTAATTTCATATTCTCCACGTGCCGAAGGCTGAATATTTTTAGCAATTTCTACCACCGAATTATCATAAAAATACAATCCGGGAACGGCATAATTAGATTTGGGATTTTCGGGTTTTTCCTCAATGGAGATCACCTTATTATCGGCATCAAATTCAACTACGCCATAGCGCTCCGGGTCTGAAACCTGATAGGCAAACACAACGCCTCCTTCGGGGTCATTCATAGTTTGCAGCAAACGGGATAAGCCATCGCCATGGAAAATGTTATCGCCCAAAATCAGGGCAACCTTATCTTTTCCGATAAATTCTTCGCCAATTACAAAAGCTTGTGCCAGTCCATTGGGCACCTCTTGTACTTTGTAAGATAATTTGCAGCCGAAATTGCTGCCATCGCCCAATAATTTTTCAAAATTAGGCAAGTCATGAGGGGTAGAAATAATTAGTATTTCACGGATGCCGGCCAGCATCAAAATCGAAAGCGGATAATAAATCATCGGCTTATCGTACACCGGCATCATTTGTTTGCTCATGGCCAGAGTAAGCGGATGCAACCTGGTGCCTGATCCGCCTGCTAGAATAATTCCTTTCAAGAGATTTTCTTTTTCCCCAAAAGTAAACAATTAAGCCATCGGATAAAATCTGAAGTCGTTTTTCGTCTTCCGTTTTTCGTCCTTCGATTAACGACAAACAACCAACTATAGACGGCAGACGAAGGACGATAAACAATTAACGATTCACCGCCACCTTCTCTTCCAGTTCGGCATACCATTCTGCACCGTA
>DASQIU010000208.1:0-9873 GCA_035631395.1 Daejeonella sp.
GCAAAGAATATGCCCATGTACGGAGCCTGGTTGATACCCATAAACTTCATACCATCTGCGAAAGCGGGAACTGCCCGAATATGGGTGAGTGCTGGGGAGCCGGCACTGCTACCTTTATGATTTTGGGAAATATATGTACCCGCTCCTGCTCATTTTGTGCTGTGGCCACGGGTAGACCTTTAGCTGTTGATTTGGATGAACCTAACCGGGTAGCTACATCGGTAAAACTGATGCAGGTAAAACATTGTGTGATCACTTCGGTAGATCGCGATGATCTGAAAGATGGAGGCTCGACTATTTGGGCTGAAACTATTAATGCTATCCGTCGCGAAAGCCCTGAAACAACCCTGGAAACCCTGCTTCCGGACTTTAAAGGAATCTGGGAAAACCTGGACCGGGTATTGGCCGTTAGGCCCGAAGTGGTTTCGCATAATCTGGAAACCGTGCGCCGTTTAACCCGCGAAGTACGCATCCAGGCCAAATACGACCGCAGTTTGGAATGTTTGCGCCTGATCTCCGCAGCCGGTTTACGCACCAAATCGGGCATCATGCTAGGTTTAGGCGAAACCAAAGAAGATGTACTGGAAGCCATGACCGATTTATTAAACGCAGGCGTACATATTCTTACCCTGGGCCAGTATTTACAGCCTACCCGCAACCATCACCCGGTAATTGATTGGATTACCCCAGAACAATTTGCCGAATACAAAGAAATCGGGTTAAAAATGGGATTCAAATATGTGGAAAGTGGTCCGCTGGTACGTTCATCCTACCATGCAGAAAAGCATCTGTTCGAACTTTAATAACAAGAAATAAAACCATGAAAAGGCAGATGATTTCTCATCTGCCTTTTTTATTGTCCCTGTCTCGTCCTGAAATAAGTTGACCTAGGTTACAGCCAGCGTAATTACAGCCTGACCTTTAAGTTGCATTTAACAGCAAAAAACTACATAAAAAAAGCCCTGCTCAGAAAACTGAGCAGGGCTTTTTACAATCTATCGTAATATTTTTATTCAACCACTACACCCATGGCGCAAAATTTATCAATTCGCTCTGTAATAACTTCATCGATATTTTTACTGCGTAAATTCTTCAAATCTTCCAGAATGCGCTCTTTAATAGTAGCGGCCATCTGTGCCGGATCATGATGAGCTCCACCTTGTGGCTCTTTAATAATACCGTCAATCAATTTATTCGCATACATATTGTCGGCGGTCAGCTTCAAACATTCGGCAGCTTTTTCCTTATAATCCCAACTGCGCCATAAAATGGAAGAGCAGGATTCAGGTGAAATTACCGAATACCAGGTATGCTCCAGCATGTAAACTTTATCGCCAATGCCAATACCCAAAGCACCGCCGGAAGCTCCTTCGCCTACAACAAAGCAAAGAACCGGAACTTTAAGCACAGACATTTCCAGCAGGTTGCGGGCAATTGCCTCCCCCTGACCACGTTCTTCGGCTTCTAAACCCGGATAAGCGCCAGGAGTATCGATAAAAGTAACAATGGGCTTGTTAAATTTTTCGGCCAATTTCATCAGGCGTAATGCCTTGCGATAACCTTCCGGATTAGCCATACCAAAATTACGGTACTGGCGCATCTTGGTGTTTACCCCTTTCTGATGGCCAATAAACATCACGGTTTGTCCGTTTAAAGTACCAAAACCACCTACTATAGCCTTATCGTCCCCAACCGTTCTATCGCCATGCATCTCGATAAAATCATCGCACATCATCTCAATATAGGCTAAGGTATAAGGGCGTTCCGGGTGCCGTGAAATTTGCACATTCTGCCATCCCGTAAGGTCAGAATAGATCTTTTTCCGGGTTTCAGCCAGGCGGTTTTCCAGCTCGGCAATAGTTGCAGACATATCTACTTTAGTCTTATCGGCCACTTGCTTTACTTTTTCGATCTCTAATGTTAGATCAGCAATTGGCTTTTCAAAGTCAAACGTTGTATTCATTCTTAAATGATGAGCCGGCTAAATTAGGCATTTTTTAGCTTTTGATGATATATCTAATTTGATTTAACCTGTCGATAATTCTTGTTTCCATGCGATCAGAAAAACATCACCCTAGTTAAATAGCCCGATATTTCCCCTGAATACTATTTCTGCAGCGATAAGGGCAGATTTAAATCGGCTTTAACAATAGTAGCATCTTTTCCATTAGAAGTCGTCAAATATAATTTATAGGTGGCCGGATTATTGGGTATTTTTATGGTGATATTGGGGCCTGTACCCAGATTTTCCATATAAATACCATTACCAAATTTATCTGTTTTGACCAGATACCATTCAAATTCCAGCCCGTTTGATTCGTTAGCTATTTTCCATTGATCATTTAAGTAAACCAGGGCATTATATTTTAACTTAGCATTGGTAAAAGTAGTTGCCGCCGGCCGCAATATCCGCACTTGAGGCAGATTAATTGGTGCCGGAGCTCCAATCCAGCTTTGCCTCAAGTGGTAATAAGTCTGTTTATTACGTCTTTTCAAATCCTTTACTCCATCAAAAGCTACATAGTTCTTAACTTCCTGATCCTGCCATTCTGCAATAAATACCCCGGTATGATTTACCGGTATATCATGAATATACCTATCGGGATTTACCTTGCTATAGAAATAAGGTACCTGCAGTTTTCTAATTTTCTCTATTCCCACAGATTTTTCATGCAAAATCAAACCATAAGAGTCAATTTCAGGGATCCGGCTATTTAATAGTTCGGTTAGCTCGGGTAAGTTCTCAGCTACTTCTACTTCAACAGTAACCATCCGTTTCGGATCGGCTAATTTAATTTCCAGAATCAAATCCCTGAGCCAGGAAATATAATCGCTTTGCTGATATAATAAATTAGGCTTGGAATAATACAGTTCCAACTTTTGCAAAACACTATTACCAATATTCCAACTGCTTATGGTTGTATCATTCTTTAATTCATTTACCTTTTTAAGGATATTTGATTCTATTTCATTCAACTTTTCGCGATGATTGATAAAATCATTTTCATCAACCCAAAACCCATAATGTATCTTTAAGTTCAATTGCCTGGCGGTTCGGATAATTTGCCCATCGTATGCGTTAGGCCCGTAAATTTTCAGGGTATTGGCGCCCATTTTCTTAATCTCCCGCAGATCCTGATTCAGCTCTTTTTTAGAAAACTGATGAAAATTTTTATACCAGGTTTGGCCTTTGGAATAATTGACGCCCTTGGTTTGGATGAACATTTTGGAGCTATCCACCCCGGAAGGCGCATTAGCCAATATGGGTGCAAGCCCGGTTAAAGCACGTTTAGCACTTATTTCAGGTGCACTTTTTAAGCTTAGCAGCGGGGCAAGCCATGCGGCATTATCAATGGTCCAGTCCAGATACCTGTTCGGCATGTAGCCGTTGGGTACATTTTTATCCTTATTTGAATGAAAAAGTACTACAGCCTTTATTTCCGGAAATTTCGTATGGATAGATTGAGCCGCTTCACTAAACCAGTTATTTTGTGGCCCCTCTGTTTTTAATGTTCCCATTTCAGCCAGCATAACTGGTATACCCGAGCAGAAAACTTTATTCTTATGGAAGGGCAAATACAGCTCTTCCATTGAATACCATTTCCCATCCGGGTTAAGTTTTCCATAGTTCAGATTAGTAACCCCAATCCAATCTACATATTGCTTGCCGGGAAAATAGGCATTCACCGCTTCCGGTTTCCAGGGATTCCAAACCCATATCACATTAAAAACCCCTTTTTTTCGAAAAATATCATGCACATATCGCCAGGCCATTTTAAACTCTTGTGGCGTATTGGTCCCTTGGATTGACCAGGGATAAAAAGGATTGTCTGCTTCATGAGCAAAACGGAGATATACCGGCTTGTTGATTTTCTTTATCGCCAAAGCAAAACGGTTAATATAATCGTCATAAACTCCGTCTTTTATTTTCCTGAAAACTTTATATTCTACCTCAGAGATATCTTCCGGTTTCCTATCAAAATCACTCATCCAAGGTTCCCAAGTAATCATGGGCAATGATCCATTGGAGTAAATGGAGTCTATCATTTTTAAAGGTAAGCCCGATTTTTGGGTATCTCCCCAGGGGATATACAGAGAGATGATATCAAATCGGGTTTGAAATTTATCCTGCAGGTTTTGAACATACTTTACAGAAGACAACCCATTATCAGATACTGGTGCAAATATGCCGGCCAAAAACATTTGCTTCTTTAATGTATCAAATAAATTCTCCGTATCTGAAGAAGCAGCATTGACTAAAAACACAGTAAGACACATAATGGAAACGGTTAACATCATAGCTGCACTGCGCAGGCCGGTATAAAGTTTCAACCTCATCCTCCATAAAAATCCTTGAGCTATGTGGCCTTTTTTAACCGACAGATTAATCAACTGGTATTTCTCTTTAAACCTCCTAAAATCATGTTGGCGGCTAATTACTATGGTAAAGACCATGAAAAAACAATTAATTACGGCCAGAGTAGCCATTACATAAGTATATAAGTTCCAATAGGTATTTAAGCCGTAAATGATGGCCGCTAAAGAAAAAACCAAAACCAATAGATTTGGAATGTTTAATGGCCAGTTATTAGTTTCATTGCCATCTTTAGGGGTTGGGATATAGGGCACATTTTTTCGAATGATAGTATAAAACATCCCCAGCAAAAATACCCACCAGGTGCCAATCATAAGTAATCCGCCCACAATATGAAAGCCTCTTTCCTTATCCTCCATCACCCATCTTTGCACAAAATGCCTGATCAGGATCACTTCGGCCAATAAGGGAAAACCAATTATCCCAAAATTGACCAAATCAACTTTCAA
The DNA here is from genome assembly GCA_035631395.1 of Daejeonella sp. Lineage (GTDB taxonomy): Bacteria > Bacteroidota > Bacteroidia > Sphingobacteriales > Sphingobacteriaceae > Daejeonella. The sequence goes on from DASQIU010000208.1 coordinate 4,825, forward strand.
AGGATTAAGATCAAAGAACAGGGCCACAATAGGTATCAAGAAATTGATAAAAAAAATCAGCCCGGAAAAGTAATAGAGGGGAATAACACCATAATGCAATTTCTGGCGCCAGGTAAATTTTTTAAAAAATTTAATATACGAAGTAACCCATAGCTCAAATACCCCTCTGGACCACTTTAGCTGCTGTTTATAATAAGCCGATAAGGTATCGGGCACCAAACCACGGGCCAGCACCGATGGCACATAAACTGATTTCCAACCCTGAGCATGTAAATGCATGGCGGTATTCATGTCTTCCGCCAATCCTGCGGCATGCCCACCAATAGACTCCAGCGCCGTACGCCTAAAAGTACAGTTAGCGCCAATAGCCAATACCGTTCCGTATTTGTTCATGGTCATCATCATGGGGCCGTAAAACTGAAAAGTTTGCTGGGCGGCGCCTTTAGCGATGTAGCCACCATCAATGTTTTTATAAGCCTGCACTATTTGTACAAAACCAATTTCCGGATTATCAAAATGAGACACAATTGGATCCAGGAAATTTGGAAAAGGAACATGATCCGGATCCAAAACCACGCAAATTTCACCAGAGGATTGCTTCAAGGCATTATTGATATTGCCCGCCTTGGCGTCCCTTTTATCGGTACGGGTAACATGAACAACCCCCAGTTTTTGACACACATCTTTCAAATAAGCGTCATCAGCTTCATCACACAGATAAGTTTTATGTGGATAACGAATAGCCTGGATAGCGGTTAGAGTTTCCACAATCATTTCATAAGGTTCTCCGGCACAAAAAGTGGTAAAAATATCTACTGTATAAGTTTTGGTCCGCTTAGGAGTTTTAGGAACTGCTATAGAAAAATAATGGTACCATTCATGCAGAATGGCCAGACAAACAAAAATAATAGAGGTAACCAAGAGCCAATAAAGTGGCGCATAACCTATAATATTGGAATCTAACAAACCATATAAGAAAAAGGCCATAAAAGACACTCCGGCCAAAATCATAAACCGCAGAGTGAACAGTTCCTTAGCGGTGGGGGGTACAACAGATTTAACTTGTTTCATGGGTAGATTAGATCAGTGTATCTTCAAATTTTAAAAATGTTTGCTCCAAGCATTGGGCTTTATTGAGTATTTACCACATAAAAAGGCGTATTACAGGTGGCAAAATTTCCATACTTGTCATATACAGAAGCAAAAATTCGGTATGGGCCTTCTGCGGCTGGCATTTTAAAACTGAGCTTATTGCCCGCCTGGGAAACTATCAAACCATTAATTGGCTTGGGCTTAACCATATTAGGCAGCAGTTTATCTTTCTTAAACCAATCTTCCGGCAATATTTCCCACTTTAAATCGGCAATCTCAGGGTTAATGTCTTCCAAAAAAAGCTCTGCTTTGCTCAAGGTATTGGGCTTATATATCAGACTGTCCCTTGCCCCTTTTCCATCCACCAGCATATATTTTATTTGCGGGGCATTATGTTCTGGCCCTTTTCCGGTCCAGATATATTGCATGGTACCCACGGTTTCCGATTTGGCTCCTTCGGGAGAAAAAAGACTAAACCAGGTATGTGTTATTTCCTGTTTCTGGCCCCAATAAAAAACCATGGACCCTAAAAAGCGGGGGTCATTTACCGGCATAAATTTCCGGTAGGTTTGCAAGATCTCCTCCGCTTTTTTAGTACTTGAGCCCTCTAAACTTGCCCCCCAGGGAGTTTGCGCTGATTTATACCAGGGGCCTTCCATAGCCCATTCCGTTATAATATAAGGGCCATCCCAATACCAGGCAAAGTCTTTAAGTTGCTTTGATAAAATCTTAATCCCCCCAAAAACATTAAAGGATATGATGTCTGTATTGGTGCGCAGTTTTATATTAAAAACATCTTTCTGATCCAGCTTCCCCTGGGCCGTGGTAACCGGATGATTGGGATCTACCTCATGAACCATATTTACCAGGGCATTATAATGCTTATAAAATTTATTGAACCGGGGCCGGAAAGGAAAAGCCAGTTCATTGCCTACACACCACATTAAAAGGGCTGGATGATCTTTATATTTCTCTACTACCTTCTTATAATCGTTAAATTGAGTGGATACCTGAACAGGATCATTATAAAAATAATCCAGATAATCACTGTGGGGTACTTCCAAACCGATAATTACAGCCAGATGATTAGCCTGGGCTTCATCCAATATTTTACCCACATGGGTGGTATCCCAGGTTCTTATAGTATTTCCACCGGCCTCTCTAAGTGCTTTCAGGTTCGTAAAACCCGCAGCACCTTTGATAAAATAAGGCTGGCCATTACGGTAGAGTGTAAATTTTCCGGATTTACTTTCTATATGCACTGTTCCTAATTTATTGGACTTATACCCGGAACAGGATGAAAGGAAAAACAATACCATTGAAAATATCTGGAAATAACCAGACAGTCTTAAAGCCTGAGCGTTCATGAATAAACTTTTCTTAATAAGAAAAATAAACTTACTAAAAATGCTAGCTTTCGGCAAAAGGCTAAGTGGGAAATTAGGCGGCAAAAAATGAGAAAAATGTGAGAAAAATAAGGGAATGTTATTTTTTTCTTTTCCTATTAGCAAAGATCCAGACTACAAACTTTTGAATCTGATCCAAAAGGTAATCCACACAAGGCTAATTAAAGGCTTTTCAAAAAGCCATATAATGAAAAAAGCCATCCTGATTGGATGGCTTTGCTCCCGAAGCTGGGCTCGAACCAGCGACCCTCTGATTAACAGTCAGATGCTCTAACCTGCTGAGCTATTCGGGATCGTTTTTTTATGTTTTGATACCGCTTTTTGGAGGGGGTATCTCCCGTTTGGGAATGCAATATTCGGGATTTAAAATTAAAAATGCAATCTTTGCGCAAAGATTTTTTAAAATATTTTTCATGAGTTTAGTGATAACCGGTACCGTGGCCTTTGATGCCATTGAAACTCCCTTCGGGAAAACAGATAAAATAGTCGGTGGTGCAGCCACTTACGCCAGTTTAGCCGCCTCGTATTTTTATGATCAAGTAAAAATTGTAGCCGTAGTGGGCGATGATTTTCATCAGGAAGATATAGCCGATTTTAAGAAACATGGCATCGATGTAGAGGGCTTGCAAATAAAAGAAGGAGAAAAATCTTTCTTTTGGGCGGGCAAATACCACAACGATATGAACAGCAGGGACACGTTAGTAACTGAACTGAACGTATTGGCCGATTTTGACCCTTTGATTCCAGAATCTTACCAGGATTGCGAATACCTGCTATTAGGAAACCTAACTCCTCAGGTTCAGAAAACCACCATTAGCCGCCTAAAAAATCGCCCTAAACTGATTGTTTTAGATACCATGAACTTCTGGATGGATGTAGCTTTAGACGATTTACTGGAAACTATTAAGCTGGTTGACGTACTAACTATTAATGATTCTGAAGCCCGCCAATTATCCGGAGAATATTCTTTAGTAAAAGCGGCCCAAAAAATCCTGCAAATGGGTCCTAAATACCTGATCATTAAAAAAGGCGAACATGGCGCTTTATTATTCCATGAAGATCAGATCTTCTCTGCTCCTGCCCTGCCTTTAGCCGAAGTATTTGATCCAACCGGAGCCGGAGATTCTTTTGCCGGTGGTTTTATAGGCTATATGGCCAAAGTTGGCACCGTTAATTTCAACAATATGAAAAATGCCATCATCTTCGGATCAGCTTTAGCGTCATTCTGTGTAGAAAAATTCGGCACAGAGAAAATAAAAAACCTAAGCCAAAAAGAGGTTGAGAATCGGGTTCAGGAATTTGTGAAGTTAAGCAACTTTGTAATTGAACAATAGTTTTTAGCGATTAGCTGTTGGTCATTAACCAACAGCTAATTTTAATACTAAGGGATCTCAATTAGAAAAGCTCAGTTCGTTTTTCTTGGCTATAGGCAGTCCCGTTTTCCGCTCATACTGCGCTGGCCTTAGCCACAGGCCGGTATCCGCTGCACCCGGGTTTATGGAACCCAGTTTTTCTATCATCGGAAAATATTTGGATAGTGCAAGATTTACAGAAAACAGCCTGCTAATTTTCGCAAGTTCAACTAATAGCCAATAAGCTTCCCAATTATCTTAAATTTTTCAAATACCGCATCAGTATGGGGGGCATCATCTATTTCCTCAGTCAAATCCTGACCGGCCCAATGCTCATAATGCTGCCCATTAGTCCACAGGCGACTTTGAGAAACATCGTAGATAAAACCTTTATAGGCTACCCATATTTCGGGCTTATCCTGCCCATTACGCAGTGCTAATTGTGATCTGGTAAATTCCCGGACTTCATCCATCAAGTTTGTCTATCGTTAAGCGTCTGCCGTTTGCAAGACTGATTAGCAAGCTGCCAATATGAAGAAAAATCCCATCAAAACTATAAAATTTTAGAATATCGCCTTATTCTAATAATCCGATAATTTTTATAATTTAGGTTTAAACTTAACCTAAAAGCGTATGAAATTTTTAAAATTCTTACTCATCATTATCGTAGTATTAGTGGCCATCTTTTTTATAGGCGGCTTATTTCTTCCCAAAAGCTACAGCGTAAGCCGCTCGACAATAATAAAAGCTCCAGACTCTGTGGTCTATAAAAATATTTCCGATTTCCACCAATTCCTTAAATGGAACCCCTGGACACAAAAAGAACCGTCTGCAAAGGTTGAAATTAGCGGCACTGTAGGTCAGCCTGGGCATTTATATAAATGGCATGGCAAAGATTCCGGTGAAGGATTTATGGAAATAAAATCCGCACAGCCTTTTTCAATGATAGATTTTCAACTAAACTTCATAAAACCCTGGGAAAGTCAGGCAGAAAACAGTTTTGCTTTAGAAAAAGTAGATGAAGGCACCAAAGTAACCTGGAACATGCAAGGTGAAGCCCGGAGCACCAAAGAAAAGTGGCTATTCCTAAATACAGACATGATGATAGGAAAAGACTTTGAAGATGGCCTGAGCAATTTAAAAGAGCTTTCTGAAAAAGGTTATTAAAGAGGTTAGATATAAAAAAAATGAAGAGCGCC
>DASQIU010000209.1:0-12218 GCA_035631395.1 Daejeonella sp.
TGAGCCAAACCAATACAGTGCTTCTTCCCTGGATCCCATAATAACGCTGGGCCTTTTTGTAAGTGAGTTCGCCTTTTTCTACCTGCTGTACTACCTCCAACTTAAAGGCCAGGCTGTAATCACGCTGGCTGCGTCGATCGGAGTTCTTTGCTTGTTTTTTCATAATAAGTCAACTTAGGTGTCAACTTATTCCAGGACGAGACACTGAAATAAAAAAGGCCTCTGCTATTATCGCAAAGGCCTTTTTTTAGATTACCAGAGTTTAATCCGGTCTTCAGGTTTTTTATAAAGCTTATCGCCAGGTTTTATGTCGAAAGCTTTGTACCAGGCATCCATATTTACCGGAGCACCAATGGTGCGGTATTCGCCGGGTGAATGTGGATCGGTAACAATCAATTGTGCGGCAGATTCAGGTAAGATATTTCCTCTCCAAACTTGCGCCCATGAAAGGAAGAAACGCTGATCTGGGGTAAAGCCATCAATTTTCTGGTTAGACTGGCCTTGTTTGGTCATTTTAAAGGCTTCATAAGCTGCGTTTAAACCGCCTAAGTCACCAATGTTTTCGCCCATAGTTAACTGTCCGTTTACATGTAAGGTGTCCAGTACGGTGTAAGAATCGAACTGTTTTTTAAGAGCCTGGGTTTTTTCTTTGAACTTAGCCCGGTCTTCATCTGTCCACCAGTTACGCAGGGTGCCATCTTTATCATATTGGCTGCCAGAATCATCAAATCCGTGAGAAATTTCGTGACCAATCACGGCGCCAATACCTCCGTAGTTTACCGCGTCATCAGCATTCGGGTCAAAGAATGGGAACTGTAAAATACCGGCAGGGAACACAATCTCGTTCATTACCGGGCTATAATAAGCATTTACGGTTGGAGGAGTCATTCCCCAACGAGTACGATCTACAGGTTTGCCTAATTGGCTTACCATTTCATTATAGCCCCAAATGCTGGCATTGCGCAGGTTTTGATAGAAGTTTGCACGGCTTATTTCCAGACCATCGTAATTTCTCCATTTATCAGGATAAGCAATTTTTGGCGTAAAGGCATGCAGTTTATCCAATGCTTTTTGCTTGGTTACTTCGCTCATCCAGTCTAAATTCTTGATCCGGATTTCAAAAGCTTTTACCAGGTTGGTAATCATTTCCTGCATGCGGGCTTTGGCTTCTGGCTTAAAATAGGTATTTACGTACAGTTGTCCCAGTAATTCGCCAACGGTACCGTCAGTTAATGACGACATGCGCTGCCAACGCGGAGTTTGTACTTTTTGACCACTTAAAGTTTGTGAAAAAGCAAAGTTGGCATTCACAAAATCAGAGCTTAAATAAGGCGCTGCACTTTTTAAGATGTTCCATTGCAGGTAAGTTTGCCAGTTTTCTACCGGGGTGCTGGTTAATAATGCATTTAAGTCTGTAAAGAATTTAGGCGAATTAACCAGAACAGTGTCCTGTCCGTTTACCTTCATTTTAGACATCAAGTCTTTCCAGTCGATACCCGGAGTAGTTTTGCTAAAATCGGCTACAGCAAATTTATTATAGGTTTTGTACGGATCACGCATTTCTACCCGGCTCATTTGAGCAGTAGCTAAAGCTTTTTCAATGTTGAAAATTGTTTCCGCATTTTTCTGAGCTTCAGCCTGCGATACGCCGGTTAGAGTGAAAAGCTTGGTGATGTATTTTTTATAAGCTTCCTGAATTTGCAAGCTACGGGAATCGGTTTTTAAATAATAGTCGCGATCTGGTAGAGTAGTTCCACCCTGGCTTAACTGAGGGATCATGTTATTTACATATTTACGATCCTGGCCCACAAAAAAGCCAAACAAGGGAGAGCCCATTCCCGCGGTACGCATGTAAGCGGCTTCGGCTAATACTCCGTTAATATCTTTTACAGTTTTTACTTTTTCTAAATCAGCTTTGATAGGGGTATAGCCTAATTTTTCGATGGTAAGGCTATCCATACCGGCGGCATAAAAATCGCCTACCCGCTTTTCTACAGAGCCGGCCGGAGCGTTTTTATTGGCAGCGGCATCGGTCACCAGTGTTTTAACGGCATTAATGTTAAAGTCGCGGAGCTGATTAAAGCTTCCACAACGGGTTTCTTTAGCTGGAACCGGGTTGTTTTTAATCCAGTTTCCACTGGCATACATGTAAAAGTCGTTGCCTGGTTTGTAGCTCAGGTCCATATTCGACTTGTCAATAAATGAGGTTTTTTTAGGAGTTGTTGAAGAATGCTGGGCAGAGGCTTCTAAAGAAACCAGAGCGGCAATTCCCAATAACAGCGGTTTTGAATTCATCTTCATACTGATTGGTTTTTGTTTAGTTTAGATTGAACTACGGACAGAAATATGTCTTTCTGCATAGAGATCTCAGAGTTATTTCCCTTATGTAAAGGAAGCGTGAAATTAAAGGATAAATAGCAGATATAAAAGCACAGCCGGGGAGAGAATTTATTTGTTGAACCAATAAATAATTCGGCGTAACTTTAATTTATTATAGAAAAAGCTTGAAATTTTGAAATAAAAGGGGTTTTTCATTTTTCGGAAAGCATTTATCTAAATAACGCCTTGTAATAAAAATATTGTTACATCTAGGATTTTTACTCCAAACAAACTTTGTGCTGGCCTGATTGAAAAAAAACACGAATTGCACGAATTTTTCGAATTTGCACGAAAATCATTTTTTGTCCATCGTTTTTCGTTCTTTAAAAAACCAATTTGACCGCCCGAGATACCCGCTAAAAAACGTATTTTTGAAAATTAATTCCGTTTTGTTTTTATATGAGTATTCCTAAAACCTATAATCCGCAGGCAACCGAAGATAAGTGGTACCAATATTGGCTGAATAAGAAGTTTTTTCGATCTGTACCCGATGAACGCGAACCTTATACCATTGTTATACCGCCGCCAAATGTAACCGGGGTACTCCACATGGGGCATATGCTGAATAATACCATTCAGGATGTATTGATACGTCGTGCCCGCATGCAGGGTAAAAATGCCTGTTGGGTACCGGGAACAGACCACGCTTCTATTGCAACCGAGGCTAAACTGGTGGCTATGCTCAAAGAACGCGGTATTGATAAAAAAGATATCAGCCGTGAGCAGTTTTTAAATTACGCTTACGAATGGAAAGATAAATACGGCGGCATTATCCTGAAACAATTAGAAAAATTGGGCGCTTCCTGCGATTGGGACCGCACCCGTTTTACTATGGAAGAGGAATTATCTGAAGCCGTAATTGATACCTTTATCCATCTATATAAAAAAGGCTGGATATACCGCGGGGTGCGTATGGTAAACTGGGATCCGAAAGGTAAAACCGCCGTTTCTGATGAAGAAGTTATCCGCAAAGAAGTAAATCAAAAGCTTTACTATATTAAATACAGCATTAAGGCCGAAAAAGACCAGGCTGATACAGAATATTTAATCATTGCCACTACGCGGCCTGAAACTATCATGGCCGATGCGGCTATTTGCATCAACCCTAATGATGAGCGTTTTCATCACCTGAAAGGGAAAAAAGTATATATTCCACTCATTAACCGGGAAATTCCAATTATTGAGGATGAATACGTGGATATGGAGTTTGGAACCGGTTGTTTAAAGGTTACTCCGGCCCACGATTTGAATGATTATGAACTGGGTTTGCGCCATAATCTCCCGGTTATTGATATTCTGAATACCGATGGTACTTTAAATGAACTGGCGGTTATTTTGGTTGGCGAAGATCGTTTTGCTGCCCGTAAAAAGATTGCCGCGATGTTGGAAGAAGCCGGTCATCTGGAAAAAGTAGAAGATTATAAATCGCAGATCGGTTTTTCTGAGCGTACTGATGCGGCCATTGAGCCACGACTTTCTATGCAGTGGTTTTGCAAAATGGATGAAATGGCCAAACCGGCTTTAGATTATGTGCTGAATGGCGACGTAAAACTGATACCCGATAAATTCATCAATACCTACCGCCACTGGATGGAAAATGTGAAAGACTGGTGTATCAGTCGGCAGCTATGGTGGGGACAACAGATTCCGGCCTGGTATTTCCAGCATGAGGCGCCTGTAATTGCCAAAACTAAGGCAGAGGCCATTGAAGAGCTTGTTCAAAGAATGGATGCCCGGAGCAAGATGACCGAAGAAGAGAAAAAAGGTTTCCGGCTTCAGGTTTCAGAATTTATTAAACAGGATGAAGATGTGGTAGATACCTGGTTTTCTTCCTGGTTATGGCCTATTTCGGTATTTGATGGTTTTAAAGACCCCGATAATGCCGATATCAACTATTATTACCCTACCAACGATTTGGTAACGGCTCCCGAAATATTGTTTTTCTGGGTGGCCCGGATGATTATGGCCGGTCATGAATTCCGCGGAAAAGCGCCGTTTAAGAATGTTTATTTAACCGGAATTGTACGCGATAAAATTGGACGTAAAATGTCCAAATCCCTGGGTAATTCGCCAGATCCTATTGACCTGATTGAGAAGTACGGCGCCGATGGGGTTCGTGTTGGCATGTTATTATGTTCGCCGGCTGGTAACGATTTGATGTTTGATGAAAGCTATTGCGAGCAGGGAAGGAATTTTGCCAACAAGATCTGGAATGCTTTCCGCCTGGTAAAAGGCTGGGAGGTAGATGCCACGCTGCCCAATATCAATCAGCAGGCCATCAACTGGTTTGAGTCTAATTTTAATCAGGCATTGGCCGAGATAGAGGATAATTACAAGCAATACCGTTTATCGGAAGCTTTAATGGGCATTTATAAACTGGTTTGGGACGATTTCTGTTCCTGGTACCTGGAAATGATTAAGCCCGCTTATCAGCAGCCTATAGATGCCCACACTTATCAGGCAACTATTCAGTTTTTTGAACGACTCCTGAAATTACTGCATCCTTTCATGCCTTTCCTTACCGAAGAGTTATGGCATGAGGAGGAAGTGTTTGGTGTAAGAGGAGAAATGGATTGCTGTATTGTAGCGCCTTATCCGGCAGTTTCGGCAATTGATGAAAAGCTTTTAAAAGATATGGGCGTGATGATGCAGGCCATCTCTGAGGTTCGTAACATCCGCAATACCAAGCAGATCTCACCCAAAGAGGCGTTGCCGCTGGATATTAAAGTGAATTCGGATATTCAGTACAATGATTATCTGAGCATCATTTCTAAGCTGGCCAATATTACTGAAGTGAAATTTGTGGACGATAAAGTTGCCGGATCTTCGTCTTTCATCTCGGGTAAAGATGAATTCTTCATCACCTTAGCCGGTAATATTGATGTGGATGCCGAGCGTGAACGCCTGCAAAAAGAAATCGATTATCTGAAAGGATTTTTAAAGTCGGTAGAAGCCAAATTAGGCAATGAGCGTTTTGTTCAAAATGCCAAAGCCGAAATTGTAGAGAACGAGCGTCGCAAAAAAGCCGATGCGGAAGCCAAGATCAATATCTTAGAAGAAAGTTTAGAGGCTTTAGCGGGATAAAATCATAGAGATTACAATCTGATGCTAATTTTGTTTGTACAGAGTTTATCAGTCTGTACATACAAAAAAGGCATTAGAATATTAATGCCGGTAAATTGGGAAAACAGACGGAATAAGGGCTTTTAATACGTTTTATTAAGTTCTTGCACCTAAACTGGTAACCAGTAAATAGATTACGAAAATAAAAAACAAGGCCATTCCAATAGTAAGAGCAATGAAAATGGTTTTTTGCACGGAATAGGGCAAGTGCCTGGGCGTATGGAACCCCGCTGGTTTGTGAATATGTAAGTGATGTTTCATGGGTAGTATGATTAAGTTTTTATTGATTATAATCTGACTTTGTAACAAAAAATTCCGCTGAAAGTTTGTGGTTTTTTTGCCTGATCTTTACCGATTTTTAATGCTTTTGGTCTCTAGTTTTTAAGGTCTGTGGCAGAGATTTTTTCTTTTTCGGTGGGATGATTTTCGTTACGTTCCAACTTCCGCTAAAAGGCAATAGGAATTTAAACTCGTCAATAAATTTTGAGGATGACAAAGTTGCAGCATGTACTGATTATTGGTATTGTTTGGCCTGAGCCCAATTCTTCGGCTGCCGGGTTGCGGATGATGCAGTTGATCCATTTGTTTCAGTCCGAAGGCTGGAAAATTACTTTCGCCAGTGCTGCCGCCGATAGCGAACACATGGTTGATTTAGCGGCTTTGGATATAGAAAAAGTCAATATCAAGCTAAATTGTGAAAGCTTTGATGAGTTTATTCTTCAGCTTCAGCCTTCCATGGTGCTGTTCGATCGCTTTATGGTTGAAGAGCAATTTGGCTGGCGGGTGGCCAAGTATTGCCCCCAGGCTGTTCGTGTTTTAGAAACTGTAGATTTACATTGCCTGCGCCGCGGTCGGCAACAAGCCTTCAAAGAAAAACGCCCATTTATCAGCACTGATTTATTGAGTGAGGTAGCTAAAAGGGAAATAGCTAGCATTTTGCGTTGCGATCTTTCTTTAATCATTTCTGAGGTAGAAATGGCTTTGCTGCAGGATCCTTTCAAAGTAGATGAGGCTTTGTTGCATTATGTTCCGTTTTTGTTTGAGGAATTTAGTGCGGCCAGCCTGGCAGAAAAACCTTCGTTTAATGAGCGCAAACACTTTCTAACCATCGGAAACTTTTTGCACGAACCTAATTTCAATTCGGTACTTTATTTAAAGGAAGAGATTTGGCCATTGATCCGTAAAAAACTGCCTCAGGCAGAACTGCATATATATGGAGCTTATCCCTCGGCCAAGGTTACTCAGCTGCATAGGCCGGAACAGGGATTTTATATTTTAGGGCGTGCAGATGATGCCAAAGCGGTGATGCAACAAGCCCGGGTATGTCTGGCGCCTTTGCGCATAGGTGCCGGCATAAAAGGAAAATTAGCCGAAGCCATGCTTTGCGGTACGCCAAGCGTGACCACCGATATTGGCGCTGAATCAATGCATGCCGGTGTAGACTGGAACGGAGCCATTGCCAACACTGCCGAAGAGATTGCTCTGGTGGCGGTAAAACTTTATACAGATGAGCAGGCCTGGCAAACGGCACAGCAAAATGGCCTACGTATTATAAATCAGTGTCATTCTAAAACAGCTTCCGGTCCGGCTTTAATTACCCGTATTTTAACTGTTCAGAAGGATTTAGAATTTCATCGTTTAAAAAACTTTACGGGGGCCATGCTGATGCATCATACCATGGCCAGCACTCAGTACATGTCCCGGTGGATCGAGGCCAAGAATAAGCAGTTGAAAGATTAGGCGTTTGTTGTCTCTTGTCCTTCGTGGAAATTCGTGTAATTAATGCCTGTTTAAATTCATGTTCTCTTAAAACATCTTTGCCTTTAACTTCTTTTTACTGGTAAGCTTTTCATCAGCATGCTGATGTTTGGCAATCAAGGTTTAAGGTTTATTTATTCATCTCTTAAAATTTAAAAAGATGTCAGTTTTAAAAGTAATTGAATTGCTGGCCCATTCTAACGAAAGCTGGGAAGATGCTGTACAGCAGGGAGTAGCTGAAGCAGCAAAAACCGTAAAAAACATACGGTCGGTATATGTGAAAGATCACAGTGCAACGGTAAGAGATGGGAAAATAGATCAGTACCGTGCCATTCTGAAAGTTACTTTTGAAATAGAACATAAATAGGGCGGTATCTTGTAATCTCCCTGTAAGTTTTGAAGAGGTTCTTATTCCGGTCTATGAAAAAACCGGAATAAAACCTGCTTCTATTATGTATTGGTAATTTATGGGCGTTTTTTAGTCGTTTTGCGCCTTTTGGGCAATTTTAGGCCATTGCCGTCATCTTTCTGATCATTTCTTTGATCTCCCAACGGGTTTGTTCCTGACGGACCAATCCCATATTAAGCGAGTGGATACGATCTGGAGTATGTAACTGCAATTCGCAGAAACGGGTGCTGATTTTGGTAATATCTCGGGCAGAAATGGAAACCATCTCTTCTTGCTGAGGACAAAAATAATTAAGGGTACCATCCTGAATTTGCACAAAAGGTATCCGGTGTCTTCTATTATAATATCGTATAGTGGCAATTAAAAAAATCATGCACCCTACCACGTTGGCAAAACTCAGAATAGGGCCAAATTTAAAGATAGCGCCCAGTGTGGTAAAAAATAATAATGACAAAAATATCTTCGCATACATCCATAAACGAGCATCATTAGAATCAGAACGATAGTGTGTAATGAATAATTGATAAGTCATAAGATTATTTATTAATTCTTAAGCTTATTACGTAACTAGCTGATATAAAGTTGCATTAGATTAAAATAAATTAACATAAATGCTATAAGCTAATGCTCGGAGTAGAACGGAGTTTCTTCTACAAAACGATAATTTCCTTTAGAAAAATTTACTTCACAGCAAAAATGTTGTAAACCGTTGCTTACTAAAAGCCATTTTACCCGGTGTACAAAATTATAGCGGGCTACCTGATCGAAGGTTTCCTGAGTAATTTTTATATGAGGAGCCTTGCATTCTACCAGCATAATTTTTTCTCCCAGGTTATTATAAAGCAAAATATCAGAGCGCTTCTGCAGGCTGTTAAGCACCAAGCCACCTTCTAGTTTCATTAAAGACCGGGGGTAATCTTTCTGAATAAGATATTGTACCACATGTTGCCTTACCCATTCTTCGGGAGTTAAGACCAGGAATTTTTTGCGGATCTCATCAAAAATATAATTAATGCCATTTTCCTCTTTTAAGCGAAATGGATAAGACGGAAGATTTAAGGGAACAGGCTGAAACATAGCTGCGGCTAAGTTCTTGTTTTCAATCTACATGACAAAATCTTGAGAATTTAAATCCCTGAACCATCCGATTATTTGTAATTTGGCGTCATAATGAACACCCAGGAAATTCTAAAAGATCTTAAGAACCGAAAATTTAAGCCCCTGTATCTGTTGCATGGGGAGGAGCCTTATTATATTGATCTGATTAGCGATTACATTGAAAAAAACGTGCTTACCGATGCCGAAAAGGGTTTTAACCAAACTATTTTATATGGCAAGGATACCGATGTGCAGAGCATTTTAAATGCGGCCAAGCGTTTCCCGATGATGAGCGAGTTTCAGGTGATCGTTGTTAAGGAAGCCCAGGATTTAAAATGGAGTAAAGAAGGGGATGACGACAAAAAAGCTACCGATGGACTTTTAAATTATCTGGAAAACCCTTTGCAAAGCACCATTTTGGTCTTTTGTTATAAGTACGGCAAGTTTGATAAGCGCAAGAAAACCTATAAAGCTTTCGAGAAAAAAGGACTGGTGTTTGAGTCTGCAGAAATTTATGAGAGTAAGGTTCCTGCCTGGATAGAAGATTTTGTACGAGACCGGGCCTACCGCATTCATGCCCGGGCCGCTGCCCTGCTAGCCGAGTATTTAGGTAATGATTTGTCTAAAGTGGCTAATGAGCTGGAAAAGTTGATGCTGAATCTGGCGCCGGGAGGCGAAATTACCGCCGAGCTGGTTCAGGATAATATTGGTATCAGCAAAGAATACAATGTTTTTGAGCTCCAAAACGCCATTGCCCGCCGCGATGCTTTTAAAGTGAACCAGATCATCAATTATTTTGCCGCCAACCCCAAGTCTAACCCTCTGCCAATGGTATTGGGAGCACTGAATACCTATTTTACCAAGGTGCTTAAATTCCATTACGCCAAAGACCGCTCTCAGCAAGGTTTGGCCCGTGAACTGGGCGTAAGTCCCTTTTTCGTGAAAGATTATGAATTGGCCGGCAAAAATTATGATAAGTTAAAAACGTTTCATGTTATCAGCTATCTGCGCCAATGTGATATACGGTCTAAAGGGGTAGAATCTACCGGTAATACCAATGATGGCGAACTGATGAAGGAGCTGATGTTTAAGATTATTCATTAATTTATTCCATTAGATATGTTAAAAGGTTTAAGAAGTGTTATTTATCACGTGAACGATCTGGAGGCAGCCAAAAAATGGTATGCCGAGGTTTTTGGAATCAGCCCGTATTTTGACCAACCCTTTTATGTGGGTTATGAAATTGGCGGTTTTGAATTGGGTTTAGATCCCTCGCCCGAAACCTATACTTCCGGAAATCATAGTGTGGCTTATTGGAAAACCGATGATATTGAGGCCGCTTTCGAAAAGCTCAAATCCCTGAATGTGCAAATCCAGGAAGACATCCATTCAGTAGGCGGAGGAATTCGGGTAGGCACCATTTTCGATCCCTTTGGCAACCTGATTGGGTTGATCGAAGAGGTCTGAGATTTGTATTCTCTTCGCTAAAATTTTTCGTCTGCTGTTTAATTTATTTCCTGATGATTGGGATTGAATAAGATTCCGGGGCTTTTCTGCGCTTTTTTTGGTAAATTTATGTGAAATTTTTCTGGCTATGGAAGAGATGGAAGTGCCCATGGATCATCTTCACGAAAAGATTAATGAGGAAGCAGAAGCTGAAAAAGAAAGATGGATATTGTATGTGGCTTTATCTACTGCTTTTGTGGCCGTTTTGGCGGCCATTGCCGGTTTATTAGGCGGTCATCATGTCAATGAGGCGCTGATTGATCAGATCCGCTCATCAGATCAATGGAGTTTTTATCAGGCTAAAGCCATTAAATCGGATATCACTTCTTCTGCTGATCATATTCTACAATCTTTATCCACCCGGCCCGTACCTGAGCAAGATCAGCAAAAGGTAGCCCGTTATGAAAAAGAGAAGCAGGAGATCCGGAATAAAGCCGAAGAGTATGAAAGAAGCTCGGAAATGCATTTGAAAAGGCATGTCACATTGGCTAAATCCGTTACTTTATTTCAAATCGCGATAGCTATTGCTGCGGTTTCCATTATTACCAAAAAAAGATTGCTCTGGGTGGGTAGTTTGCTAATGGCTGCAATCGGACTGATATTTTTGATCCTGGGGATGATTTCAATTGTTTAATAGTATCCTGATTTTTTAAGAGCCTTACATGATTTTGGTCCTTGTTTTTGCTACCGCGATATTGCTTTTAATATGGATTGTCCACCGGCTTAGAGTGAACCGGAAGAAAAATGGAAGCCCGGATTTTCGGATCAAAATGAAAGACATACTTAACCGTGAAGTGGTGTTTTATCAGAAACTGAACGATGCAGAAAAAGAACGTTTTGAAACCGCGGTTAATGATTTTATAAACCGGGTACATCTAGAATGGGTGGGTGCCGAGGCAAATGATCTGGATCGGGTTTTGGTGGCGGCCAGCGCTGTGATCCCCATTTTTGGTTTTGGTAACTGGCGTTATCCTAACTTAACCAATGTAATTATTTATCCAGACACCTTTAACAGCGAGTTTGGGTTTAGTAGTGGAGATAGAAGTATTCTGGGAATGGTTGGTTCAGGGTATATGAACGGGCAAATGCTTTTATCGCAAAAATCACTTCGCGAAGGCTTTGCCGCCCACAATCAATACAGCCATACCGCTATCCACGAATTTGTGCATTTGCTGGACAAGGCCGATGGAACTACAGATGGCATTCCTTACCTTTTACTGGATAAGCCCTATATTCTGCCCTGGATCAATTTGGTACATCAGGAGATCCGGGAGATTTGTGAGGGAAGATCAGACATTAATCCTTATGGCGCTATTAACGAGAGTGAGTTTCTGGCCGTAGTGGCCGAGTATTTTTTTACCCAGCCAGAATTGCTGCATCAGCGGCACCCGGAATTGTATGCTTTGCTGAAGAAAGCATTTCAGCAATCGCCTAAAACAACTTAATTTAACCAATTAAACCTTCTAGAAAAGCAAAGCCTCGTATTACTGTTGATTATAAATATACCGAAAGACTGAAAGGAAAACATGAATCTTTATGCTAGAAGTGCAAAACCATTGTTAGCCACAATATATATACTCAAAATTAAATTCAGTTTTGTCATCTCTAATTAATTTTCGAATCAATGCAATTAATATTGAGATTGAAAAATTCAAATACTCCCAATATTCGAGTTCAAATTTTTCATCAATGAAGAAAAATTTTGGAGGGATATTAATATCTCCATGCACAAATCTTGACCGATAGTCATAAAGATGATTGATTTTCTTTTTAAATTCTTTAGGCTCACCAAAAAGTAATATACATTTTGATTTAATTTGATTTAAAATATTATTATTTCCTTCTGCTAATAATGCTTCTATACCGAGTATACTCCAAAAAAGAAATGAAGAATTTGGGTCAGTATTTTTACCAAACATTTGAGAAAAAGCATTTAGAGCTCTAC
>DASQIU010000210.1:0-8098 GCA_035631395.1 Daejeonella sp.
GCTCATTTTATACCTGGCTGCCTGGGTCATTGTTATTATTATTTTTACTATTGGCCTGAATCGTGGCGGTTTTGTCAAAATGATATTGATAAGCGCCTTTGTCGTTCCAAAGGATCAAACCAACATCTTTCAGGTTGCCCAGTAAAAACCAGCCATCTCTGAATCGGTAATTTCCGCTGATGCTGAATGCTAAACCGGGATTGGTAAAATCGGGGTAGAGGATGCTAGGGCCCATATCCGGATCTTCGGGATCGAAACTTGACTGATATTTACCTTTCAGATAAACCGATACGGTTTGGTTGGAATGGTTGATGTTTAAACTGGATTTTGTGATTTTTAGTTTATTGTGGCTGATTCCGCTTAATAAGCTAATCTTGGCGCCCAGAGCTAAACGTTTATCCACATTTTCCCGGTAGGTAAAACTAAACTGATGGTAAGATTGATGATATCCTTTATTGTTAAAAATATCCTGATATTGGCCCTGATCAAAACGATTGTAATCGTCAAGAATGGCCAGAGTTGCATTGCCAAATTTAATAAAACCATCGGTGCGAACCTGCCAGGCAAAACCCATTTCCCCGTTTACATTCACATTGTTTAACATGCGGAACTGAAGCAGGTAGATATTGCCTTGCTCACTCAGGATATTGTTTTGGCCTTTGTTTAGGCTTAAGTCATTGATATCCATTTTGCTGGTTAGCATCATGTCCTGGATGTTTTTTTGCATCGGTCCGCTAAATGCCGCATGGATGGAAATGGTAGGAATGAAAAAGTTAAAGGCGTATTTCCGGCTGGTATCTGCCACGAAAGCTTTTTGTGAAGGGTTTTCAAAGGTATCCCATAAGGTACGGCTATTGTATAGGGCAAATTGTTGAGCCTGGCTTGATAAAGTAGAAATAAAGAATACTAATGCGATGTATATTTTTTTCATTGTACTAATCGACTATCGGAACTGGGCGAAGTGTTTGTGAAATCTGATTCTGAAACAGGAGCCAGCTTGTAGGCGGCATAAAAATTAGAAAGAAAATGGGTTCCACTGCTGCTCCATTGGTAAGATATTCCGTAAAAATCTTTCAATCCGTACTCCTCGCTTTTAAAAGGCCTGGCATAGTCCGGTTTTAGAAAAGTGGTGATATTGCTGCCCGAATTCTTGAGATGGATAAAAAACGAAACATTACTTTGATCAGCAACTAGTTGCTCAAATGTGCTATAGTTTGGCGTTTTATAAAGCAATTTTTCCTGGTTATAAGCTTGCAAAAAGCGCTGTAAAGTACCCGGCGAATTGGACACGATCAATTGATTATCGATAATGGTAAAATAAGGTTTTGAAAACTGTCTGAAAGGATCTCCAAAATAATTATATAATAAATCGGGATATTCAAAGTGACGTATATTTTCAGAATGTTCTGTACTTAAGGGTTCCAGAAAAAACTGCAATTGCGTTCCATTAGTTAGCCGGATGGCACCCAATTTTTCCTGGGTAGAAAGCTGGAAAATAATAAATTCATTCCTCCATAATTTTTTAATATCCCTGTCGGGATTAATGCCGGTTTCTTTGGCCATCGTTTCCATCGAAGCATTCAACTTGGCCAGCTCATTTCTTTTGGCCAGCCATTGTTTCAAATCCTGATGAAAGCGTGGATAATCTGATACGCCAAAAGAAACAAAGTTGGAGGTGTTATCCGGAACAAGGCGTTTAATGGTGTTTTTTATAGGCTGCTGATGCAGGAACAAATTCAGGTAGGCAGCCTTGAAAGTATCTGTTTTGGTAATTCCATTAAACATGAGGGCATCGCTCTTAAAATTCATATTTAAGGTAGAAAAGCCTTCTAAATTATGAAGCAAAGAAAATATCCCGTTTAATTTGTGCTTGAAAAATGGTTGTAAAAATGGGACTGAGCTTTTGAAATTGATGAATAAATTGGCCGGAGAATTTTCATTTTTCATGCTGGCTGCATTGATCTCGGCAATAAATCCTTCCTGGATTTTTGGCAAATTTTTATGAAGGGTTTGCAACAAAAGTTCTTTAGAAAAGCTGGCGGCTATAATTCCCTGATGGTTGTGTAAGTAAAATGGTCTGTTTAAGCCGGAAATATGAAGTTTAAGAATGGAAGTTTCATTCAATGGCAAACGGTTATAACTAAGATTTTTGTCTGGGCTTATAGCCGATTCTAATTCTTCATCTGTGATTTTTTTGCTGGATGCCATGAGCCATAAAAAATCAATTTCATTTGATTGGGAGGGATGAAGTGAAAGAAATATATTCTGATCTGATGCTATTTTTTGGATCAGTTTATTGTTTAACAGAACATTTTTCAGGGCTGTTAATTCCGTTTTTCGGGTAGAGCCAACCAAGGCGTCAAAAATGGGGTAATCGGCAAAGATCTCGTAAAAGCCCTTATCGTTTTTAAACTCAAAAATTAAGGCGGCATCTTGCGGAATGTGTGCCAGGGCCTTGTCGTTATTTTTGCTGCCTGCTGATATATTTGAAAAATAAAAGTAAGCAACACCAAAAACTGCCGCCAGCAAAACTGAAGTAACCAGGATTAGTTTATTCATTTTTGAGGTTTCAGCAAAAATAGATTTTTAACTGATAGCAGAAGAATTGTAATCAGGTTTATTAAATTAGCAGCATATGAATAAACGGATCCTGATTACAGCCTCTATATTTGGAATATGGGCTGTAGCTTTTGGCGCTTTTGGCGCTCATGGTTTAAAAGACCGTATTAGCCCTTACGAATTAGAAACCTGGAAAACAGCAGTTAGCTACCAGTTTTATCATGTTTTTGCCCTATTATTTCTTTCTACATTTTCCCGCATCAAAAGTAGGTTGATTAATGTCGCTTCCTGGTGTTTTACCGTGGGAATTTTGTTGTTTTCAGGTTCTTTATATCTTTTGGCAACTAAAAGTATTCTTCAACTATCGCAAATATCCTGGTTAGGGCCTATTACCCCCATTGGAGGCTTGTTGTTTATTTTGGGTTGGATCTGTTTGTTGTTGGCTACGCTGAAAAATAAATAATGCTTGAATTTAATGAGGCCCAAAGGGCAGATCGGAAAACACTTTTTGTAGAAGTGATTTTGCCTCTGGCTATTTCCAAAACCTATACTTACCGGGTGCCCTTTGAAATGAATGAGCAGGTTGCTCCGGGGAAAAGGGTGGTGGTGCAATTTGGCAAAAGCCGCATTTATACGGCTATTGTTCTCAAAATAACCGAAGCTGCTCCGGTTTTGTATGAGGCCAAATATCTATTAGATGTTTTGGATGAGGAGCCCATTGTGAATGAAGCTCAAATCAATTTATGGAAATGGATTTCTGAATATTATCTCTGCAATTTGGGCGAAGTGATGCAGGCCGCTTTGCCGGCCGCACTGAAACTGGCCAGTGAAACCCGCGTAACACTGATGCCCGATGCCGAATTTGATAAAGCTTTATTGAGCGATAAAGAATTTCTGATTATAGATGCCCTGGACTTGCAGCCTGAACTTCGCATTAGCGATATTACCAAGCTTTTGGGCCAAAAAACCGTGTTTCCGCTGCTGAAATCACTGTTTGAGAAAGGCATTATTAATATTTCTGAAGAAATTGACGAAAAATATAAGCCCCGTAAAAAGGCTTTTCTGCATTTAAATCCCATCTATGAAGATGCCGGAAGCCGCAAAGCCTTATTTGAACTGTTAGAAAAAGCGCCTAAGCAATTAGAAGCTTTGATGACTTATTTTAAGCTCTCTAAACAGCAAAGCAGCATTAGCAAAGCCGAATTACTGGAACAAAGCGCCTGTGGGGCTGGTGCCTTAAAAGCTCTGATTGATAAAGAGTTTTTTATCCAGGAACATAAAATTGTAAGTCGTTTAAATCTGGACGAAGAAGAGTTACATCCCGATTTTGTTTTGAGTGAGGCGCAGGATGTCGCATTTAAGCAAATGCAGGAGCAGTTTGCTAAAAAGGATGTGCTGTTGCTACATGGGGAAACTTCTTCGGGAAAAACCCAGTTATACATCCGCCAGATAGAAAAAGTACTGGCCAACGGCAAGCAGGTTTTATATCTTTTGCCCGAAATTGCATTAACTACCCAGGTTATTGAGCGTTTGCGTAAATATTTTGGCAACCAGATTGGGGTTTATCATTCCAAGTTTAACGACAACGAACGTGCCGAGATCTGGCAAAAAGTATTGAAAGGGGAGTATAGTATTATTCTGGGCGCCCGTTCGGCGGTGTTTTTACCTTTTCAGAATTTAGGACTAATTGTGATTGATGAGGAGCATGAATCATCTTACAAGCAATATGATCCGGCCCCGCGTTACCATGCCCGCGATACGGCCATATATTTGGCCCATCTGCATCAGGCTAAGGTTTTATTGGGCTCGGCTACGCCCAGTTTGGAAAGCTATTATAATGCTAAAATTGGCAAATACGGTCTGGCTAGTCTGAAAGGCCGGTTTGGTGGTGTGCAGGCGCCCCAGATAGAGGTGGTGAGCATAACGGAAGAAACCAAGCGTAAGACCATGCAATCGCATTTTACCAGCGTGCTGGTTAATGAAATAGCCGGAGCCTTATCCCGTAAGGAGCAAATTATTTTATTCCAAAATCGGCGGGGCTATACGCCTTTTCTGCTCTGTGCTACCTGTGGTTTTACGCCTAAATGTTTGAATTGCGATGTAAGCTTAACCTTTCATAAAAGCAGCGGAAAACTCCACTGTCATTACTGCGGCTATAAACAAGAAGTTTTACACGCTTGTCCGGCTTGTGGTTCTACTAAAATTGAACAGAAAGGTTTTGGTACGGAAAAGATTGAGGATGAGTTGCAGTTGATCTTTCCGGAGGCCCGGATTGCCCGTATGGACCTGGATTCTACCCGTGCCCGAAATAGTTTCCAGGTTTTATTGAACGATTTTGAAGAGGAACGGATTGATATTTTGGTGGGTACACAAATGGTGGCCAAAGGACTGGATTTTGGTAATGTAAGCACCATTGGCATTGTGAGTGCCGATAGCATGCTCAATTATCCTGATTTCAGGGCTTTTGAGCGGAGTTTTCAAATGCTGGCCCAGGTATCGGGCAGGGCTGGCCGCAGAGAAAAGCAGGGAAAAGTGATTATTCAGGCTTATGATATTGCGCACCGGATCATAGAACAGGTAGTAAAACATGATTATGATCTGATGTTTGATACCGAAATATTGGAACGCCGAAATTTTCAATACCCGCCTTTATTCCGGCTTATTCAGTTGGATATTAAGCATAAAGACGTGTCTAAACTGGCCGGCCTGGCTGATCATCTGGCCAAAATATTGCGTCAGCAATTTGGCCAGCGGGTTTTGGGACCGGAGCCTCCATTGGTGAGCCGTATCCGGAATTTATATATTCAAACCATTTTACTGAAAGTAGAAAAAGAAGGCACTTCGGTTCATAAAGTAAAAGAATCACTTAAAAATACCCTCACGGCTTTTGAAAGCGACCCGGCGCATAAAGGTGTTTTTATCCAGGTTGATGTGGATCCGTATTAAATTTTACCGCAAAGAGCGCAAGAATAACGCAAAGCTCGCAAAGAATTTACTCCTTCCTTGTTTATCTGCGTTTATCCGCGTAATCTGCGGGAGAAATTACACCTGGGAGCTAATCGTAGCCCGCAGATTAAGCGGATTGACGCAGATTGTTCCGCAGATTTTATTCCCCTTTCTTGCTTATCTGCATTTATCGCATAACCTGCGATTAATCTATTCTTATGAATTGAGCTTGAATGGATTAAGGAAAAGAGAATAATATCTGCAAAATGCCTCTAAAAAAGCTAATTTTGAGGTGAAATGGCATATAAGTTTGTTGATAATTACCGGGAGCAAGGTGCTCGTAAAAAGCTGGTTGAAAAGCTGAAAGAACGCGGCATTCAGGACAAAAAAGTATTGGCAGCTATTGGAAAAGTGCCCCGTCATTATTTTTTTGACGAAACCTTCTGGCCGCAGGCTTATAAGGATATTGCTTTCCCTATTGGCGAAGGACAAACCATTTCGCAGCCTTATACCGTGGCTTATCAAACCGAATTACTTCATATTAAATCAGGAGATAAGGTACTTGAAATTGGTACCGGTTCTGGTTATCAAACCACTATTTTGTTAGAATTGGGCGCCAAAGTTTATACCATTGAGCGCCAGGAAAAGCTTTATCAGCGTTGCATAAAGGTTTTGCCCGAAATTATGGGTTATCATGCGGAGCTTTTTTGCGGCGATGGTTCCAGAGGTATTCCTGAACATGCTCCTTACGACAAAATCCTGGTTACTGCCGGCGCCCCGATCATTCCGGAAGCTCTGTTAATGCAGTTGAAAATAGGCGGCATTTTAGTCATCCCGGTAGGAGATGAGCATGCCCAGAAAATGGTTACCATATTAAAGGTAAGCGATACCGAATACGAAAAAATTGAATTAGATACCTTCCGCTTTGTGCCATTGGTTGGTGATCAGGCTTGGTAATATCACCTCCTTATTATTGTACAGCCTTTAATATCTAAACCCGATTGAAGGGAAAAACCCGGAATGGAGCGGAAAATAAGACCTTGATTACGGTAGAAAGCCTCCCGCGGAATGAGGATTTGGACCGGAAAGCGGGACTAGCGGAACCTAGAGCCCGAGGTATTGCTTTTCTGAAATGTTTAATTGGTTAATGGTCAATTGATCAAAGATTCTGTTTTGCTGGGCCTTGATTAAACGATAAACTAAACTCAACAATATTACCGTTTTAAAGCCCTATTCAACTCCAGTTTGGCATCGCGTTCTTTGATGGTTTCGCGTTTATCGTATATTTTCTTTCCCTGAGCCAGGGCAATTTCCAGTTTGGCAAAACCACGTTCGCTGGTGAAAATCCGGAGCGGAACAATGGTAAATCCTTTTTCTTCGATTTTGATCTTCAGCTTGGCCAGTTCTTTCTTGGTTAAAAGCAACTGACGATCGCGTTTGGCTTCATGGTTATAGAAAGAACCGTGCGAGTATTCGGCAATTTGCATGTTACGCACATATAAACCATCCTTTAAAAAAGCGCAAAAGGCATCGTTAATATCCGCTTTTCCCTGGCGTATGGATTTGATCTCGGTACCCAAAAGCTTTATTCCGGCGGTGTATTTTTCCAGAATATGATATTCAAAACTTGCCCTTTTATTTCTGATGTTTATTGCACTTGTCATAACCTGTTCTAAAACGCTAATATCTGAAAGATAGCCTAATTTGTTCAGGAGTATCTGAAAATAGTAGGCTTTCTTCAGTTTAGAAAAACTCATTCAGTTATTTTATAATCAGAATGGGAGTATTTACGTGGTGTCTTACCTTGTCTAAAGTAGTTCCAAAAATGATGTCACTGAGGCCTTTATGGCCATGTGCGCCCATGACCAATAGTTCTATATTGTTGGCTTTTACGGCCTTGACTATGGAATCGGATGCTGTTCCGTAACCAATAAGAATTTCTGCCTGATAGCCCAGATCCTTAAGATTTTGCTGATATTTTTGCAGGTTACTAGTGTCGCTTTGGGTTTCCAGGTCCATTACTTTATCACGATGATACTGGGCTCCGGCGGTTTCTACGCTGTGGATCAAAAAGTATTTGGCCGTTTTACCACCCTGGATCAAAGCATGGCGGATCGCGTCGCGGTCTTTGGCAGAAAAATCTACCGGAATGCCTATAATACTGTATTCTAATTTTTCTATGTGGTCTATGGTCAAAGCTCCGCCATGGGGAATACTGGAGATGGCATAATCTTTTTTCTTAATCAGAGGAGCCACAGAAACATAAATTAAAAGGAAGATAACGCCCGCAACTACAGGGAGTATAAATACATAAATCCACCAGTTATGTCCATGATTTTCTATAATCCAGGTGCTGATTTCCTGATAGGCCAACTGTGCATTTAGAGCTACAATAATCAGTGCACAAAGCCAGGCCAAAATTTTCACCCAGGTTTTTATGGTAAACTCTTTCATTTTGGTTTTGTCAGAATTGAAATGGATCAGTGGAATAATGGCAAAACCTAATTGCAGACTAAGCACCACCTGGCTTAATACCAGCAAGGCGCCCAAAGAATCATCTCCAAAATAAAGAATGGTGAAAAATGCCGGGGTA
>DASQIU010000211.1:0-12326 GCA_035631395.1 Daejeonella sp.
CTTTGCCTGGCAATTTGGGTGCAAGCTTGGGTTTATCTTCCTTGAAGATGCCAGATTTAGTTCGCAAAGTTGAAACGCCTGGTGTTAGTGCTAATATTCCCCCTACCCGCACTCATGTCCCACCGGTAAAAGCTAATGCCCGTGCCGATTACAGGGGAGGCACTTCCTCAACAGGCGCCGGTTTTTTAAAATGGGTTATCCCACTTCTTATTATTTTATTGGCGGGCTGGTGGATTTTAGGGAAAAAAGGTTGCAATAAGTCGAATATGCCTCCCGTGGTAGATACCTTGGGCACTAAGGCCGGCAGTATATTAGATACTTCAGTAAATGCAGCCAAAGGAGCGATGAATGCCGCCGGCGAATGGGTATACAATTTGGGTAATACTGTTCATAAAAAACTGCCCGATGGCAAAGAAATCAATATTGGCGAAAACTCTGTAGAAAATCGTTTGATTAATTTTATTGAAGATAAAAATCGTCCGGTTGATAAAACAACCTGGTTTTCATTCGACCGTTTATATTTTGAAGAAGGTAAAAGCTCTTTAAAACCTGAATCTAAAGAGCAGTTGGAAAATATTGCCGCCATCCTGAAAGCATATCCTCAAGTTAAAATTAAGCTTGGCGGATATACCGATAATACAGGCGGGGCCGAGGCAAACAAGCGCCTTTCTACCGAGCGTGCACAGGCAGCCATGAATGAGCTGGTTAAGCTGGGAGTAGAAGCAAGTCGTATGGAAGCAGAAGGTTATGGCGATGAACATCCATTGGCAAGTAATGATACTCCAGAAGGCCGGGCGCAAAACCGGCGCATAGACTTGAGAGTAACCAGTAAATAAAAGTATGCGCCTGAAAATTTAGAAGAGCTTTTTTGAAAGCTAAAAAAAACAGGGATTTACAGGGTTTTGTAAATCCCTGTTGGCGTTAAATTTAACGTTTAAGATTAGGATAAAATGGTTATTATTTTTAGGACTGCTTTAATGTTGATGGGCGCAATTTTAGGATGCAATACTCCATCTCCCCAAAAGAAAACGATATCAGATTCAGCCCGGATAGATTCAGCCATACGGCATAAAGAAAGATATAAAATGGATACTGGCAGTAAAAAATCTTTCCAGGATATGCGGCATGACTCTATGTAAGATACTTTTTCCTACTGTCTTTTTAAAAGGTCAGCTCCATCCGGATTGGCCCGCATGGCATAGATAGAATCCACTATGTACACACTAAATCCCCGCCAAGGAAGTGTGCCATGATATTCTTTATAATGAAGGTCGAAGAATTTGCCTGAATTATCCATTAATTTTTCAGCAAGTTTTTTATTCTCAACAGAAAATTCAAATTCATAAGATTGAATTGAGCCGCTGGATCCCGGCCGAAACCCACTTTGGATCAATTTGCCTTCATAGGTTTTAAAAACATTGCCCTTTTTTACCACATAATTTAATTCTCCGGACTTTACTCCTTCGCCAAATACATAATAATATTTATAGAGCACAGAAAATGCAACGACCACGATGATGATCCCTAAAAGAAAGCTAATCAACTTTTTCATTGGTTTAAGTTTTATGGTGAATCCGTTACAAAATAAAAAACCCGTAAAGCTTGTAAGCTCTACGGGGTTAAAGTCAATTTTTTAATTATTGTTTTAAAATTTGAAGCCTAAGCTTGCCTGAATTACCTGATTTCTAAACTCAGGGGTTGTAAGGGTTCCATTTTCATTGCTTTTTTGGAAATCATAGGCATAACGGGCACTTAAGCCAATTTTTGGAGTAATATCAACGCCGGCTCCAATTACTCCTCCGGCAATACTTTTTCTGAACTTGTTAGATTCATTTTCTATAGTAGTTTGCTCTACGGTTCCAAAAGCGCCTTCAAACTTGTTGCGGGTTTGAGTCAGGAAAGATACCTGAGGTCCTAAAAAAATATTGAATTGCGGAGCCAGGTCAATTTTTGCCAGAATTGGAACATCGATCCAGTTGGTGGTTTGCGTTAAGGAACCGCCAAAGCGATCGGCTTTATAACCTTTTTGGGAATACATCACCTCCGGGGCAAAAGTAAGTTTTTGAGATACGGGAATCTCCACAAATACGCCGGCATGGAAACCGGGTTTAAAATCAGTTTTTACATCATTGCCATCCGTTTTAATAATGTTTGATAAGTTTCCTCCGGCCTTTATTCCAAAAGATACTTCATCCATGTTTTTAGAAGTGCTGCGGGTCTGAGCTTGTATTGCTCCGGCGGCCATTAAGCCGATGGCCATCAATAGTACTTTTTTCATCTTCATGTCTTTTTGTTTTTTATTCTGTTTCATCATTTAAGGCAGTTTGCCAGTTTCCGTTCTTGAAATAACTATGCCAGAAGCTCAGTTGAAAGAGTCTGTGTGTTTATGAAAAAATACCGTAAAGTGTTGAAATAAGCTGTTTTATATGTGCGTTTAAAAGAGGCGATGTTGGCCGGAAAGCAATTTTAAAGGACCGATGAGATTAAAACCAAGGTGTATTATTTTCAATACATTGTTAAGTGATTTGTAAAAATGCAGATGTTTGGGTTTCTTTACCACCATATGTATTGGTGGCTATTATACCTGGTTTATGTTTTGATAAATATTGCAGGAGTTTATTATTTGCACCGGTATTTTAGCGCCAGAATTAATAATAAATTGCTGGTATGGCTTTTTAGTCTTTCCTTAAGTTTAGGACTCAGCGCCCTGTGGTTTTTGCTACTCTTAAGTTTATTTCTTCATTATATCCATCTTACCTTTTAAATTTGACCGATTTTTAAAAATAACATGACTAAGATTAAAAACCTTTTGCTGCTTGCTCTTTTGCTGAGCCCTGTTTTCAGTTTTGCACAAAATAAATCGTACATACAATCCTTAAAGGAGCCTAATGCCTGGGTTGATTCGGTATTTAGAAAATTAAGCCGTAAACAACGTATTGCCCAGATGTTTATGGTTCGTGCCCATACAGATAAGGGTCAGCGTTTTGAAGATTCTATTGCCAATGTGATCAAGAAAGAGCATATCGGCGGACTGGTGTTTTTTCAAGGAGGTCCCGGACGCCAGGCAGCTTTAACCAACCGTTATCAATCGGTTGCTAAAGTACCTTTGATCATTTCCATGGATGCCGAATGGGGTTTGGGAATGCGTTTGGATAGCACCATTTCTTATCCTTACCAGATGACTTTGGGCGCTATTCAGGATAATAAGCTGATTTATCAGATGGGTAAACAAGTAGCTGCCGATTTTAAGCGTTTGGGCATGCATGTCAACTTTGCTCCGGATGCTGATATCAACAACAATCCTAAAAATCCGGTAATTGGTTACCGCTCTTTTGGCGATAACAAATACAAAGTGACCGAGAAAGTAGGCGCTTATATGAAAGGCATGCAGGATAATGACATCCTGGTAAGTTTAAAACACTTCCCTGGTCATGGCGATACGGATGTAGATTCCCATCATGATTTACCGCAACTGCCTTTCTCTCGTGCCCGCCTGGATTCCTTGGAAATGTACCCTTTCCGGGAATTAATTAAACAAGATGCTTCTGGGGTGATGGTGGCTCACATGAATATCCCGGCGCTGGATACTACCCGTAATCTGCCCTCTACTCTTTCTAAACCAATTATTACCGGAGTGTTAAAAAATGAGCTGGGTTTTAAAGGGCTTATTTTTACCGATGCCATGGAAATGAAAGGTGTGGTTAAATTCTTCCCTAATGGAGAGGCTGATGTGATGGCGGTAATTGCTGGAAACGATATTTTGGAACTTTCTGGTGATACTAAAAGAGCAGTTAAGTTGATTCGTAAAGCTATCCGCCATAAGCGTATCAGCTGGGATCAGGTAAATGCCAGCGTGAAAAAAATATTAGCGGCCAAATATTGGGTTGGGCTGAATAATGTACAGCCTTTAAGTACAGAAAATGTGGTTGAGGATTTACATCGTTCAGATGCCATGGCCCTAAACCAGGCTTTAGCCGATGCTGCAGTGACTGTTTTAAACGGTGATAGCTTGCTGAAAAATATCGATTTTTCTAAGAAAACAGCCTTGGTAAGTTTCGGTACCAAAGAGCAAACTACTTTCCAGCAGGAGTTAAAGCCGAATTTCGGTAACTCAACCAATTTTGTGTTGGCTAAAAATGCCACTAATGCCGAAATAGCCAGCCTGATGCAGGAGTTGAAAAACTATCCACAGATCATTTTGGGCGTGCATGATACGCGTAAACGACCAGGTGCTACTTTAGATTTCAGCAATGAGGTAAAACAAGCGGTTGCTCAGGTGGCCGCCATGAACTCCATCGTGAGCATGTTTACTAATCCTTATGTATTGGCCGGTTTACCAGGAATTGAAAAAGCTAAAACCTTGTTGATGAATTATCAGGAAGGAGCAGAATCAGAAAAAGCGGCTGCTAAAGTTATTTCTGGTCAGATCAAAGCCAATGGAAAATTGCCGGTAAGCGTTAACGCCCAATATAAAAATGGTGATGGCGTAACTCTATAAATTTTAATTGGCTGTTAGCTTTTAGCTGTTGGCTAATAGCTAACAGCTAATTGTATCCAACTTTCCAAAAGTTTAAAACTTTTGGAAAGTTTAAAACAGCTAACCTAATAGTTGTTTTTTAGAAAAACTTAGTCTGCTCCTTTTGGCTTGAGCAGCCCCGTTTTCCGCTCATACTGCGCTGGCCTTAGCCACAAGGCTGGTATCCGCTGCAACCGGGTTTATGAACCTTGTTTTTGAGCGTTTGGCCACAAAAATTGGAATGTTCTTGCAAAATTGCAGAAGGCTAGTTTAATCTCCGAATTTTCCGCTATTGCTTTTTAGCCCTAGTAGAAAAATAGCCATCATCCCAACCCAACCTCGTAAATATCAAACCTCTATAATGCAGTCAAAGCGTATTTCAAGGAGGTTTAATTTTCAAACATATAAACCTATATTTGCGTTCCAAAATTGATTATACAATGAGAGAAATACAGTTCAGAGAGGCACTTCGGGAAGCATTAAGCGAAGAAATGCGGAAAGATGAGAAGATCTTTTTAATGGGCGAAGAAGTTGCCGAATATAACGGTGCATATAAAGTGAGCCAGGGCATGCTGGATGAATTCGGTGCAAAACGGGTTATTGACACTCCTATTGCCGAATTAGGTTTTGCCGGTATTGGCGTTGGTGCGGCTATGAATGGCTTGAAACCCGTTGTAGAGTTCATGACTTTTAACTTCTCCCTGGTAGCTATTGACCAAGTGGTGAATGCGGCTGCTAAAATGCTTTCCATGAGCGGCGGACAATTTTCTGTACCAATTGTATTTCGCGGACCAACCGGTAACGCAGGTCAGTTGGGCGCTCAGCACTCTCAAAACTTTGAAAACTGGTATGCTAACTGTCCGGGTTTAAAAGTGGTTGTTCCATCCACTCCTTATGAAGCTAAAGGTTTATTGAAACAAGCTATTATTGATCCGGATCCGGTTATTTTTATGGAGTCGGAAGTAATGTATGGTGATAAAGGCCATGTGCCTGAGGAAGAATATTACATTCCTCTGGGTAAAGCCAATGTGGTAAAAGAAGGTACTGATGTAACCATTGTTACTTTTGGTAAAATGCTTTCTCGGGTGGTAATGCCAGCTGTAGAAGAATTAACCAAAGAAGGTATCAATGCCGAGGTAATTGATTTACGTACTGTACGCCCCATTGATTATGAAACGGTGATCAATTCTGTAAAGAAAACCAACCGCATGGTATTTGTAGAAGAAGCCTGGCCATTGGGATCCATAGCTACCGAAGTAACTTTTAAAGTTCAGAAAGATGCATTTGATTATTTAGATGCTCCGGTATTGCGGGTAGCTTGTGCCGATGTACCGCTTCCGTATGCGCCAACATTGATCAAAGAAGCCCTGCCTAATGCAGAAAAGGTAATTAAAGCGGTAAAAAGCGTTTTATACAAATAAAGAACTAAGCTAATTTTAAGATAGAAGGCTGCCCTAAAGGCGGCCTTTTTTGATTTGGTGGCAAAAAACACTCGGCTACTATTTCTTTCGCTGAACTGCCTTGGAATTGACGCTCATAGTTCGTCGCCCCGAATTTATTTCGGGGTCTCTCAAGTACAGAAACTTTCACCACGCACAGGCGAGCTTTAATGGCACTCCACTGAGAGATGCCGAAATAAATTCGGCAGGACGGGATAGTGCAAGGTTTTAACAGAAGAACACTGATGTTATTTTGCTGGCAGTGCAGAAAGACCGGTAAAAATAGAATTGGCAAAGAACCATCATTGAAAGTAAATCCCGGTGGGATAACTGTTTATATATTCGAATACTTTAATAATAAGTAGGAGACTCCATTGGTTTTGGATTTGCATAAAAAAGAGGATATCCGTTTTGGGGATATCCTCTTTTTGCTTGTATAAACGCAAATGCGTTTATTTCAATTCATATTTCTCTGAATAACGTTTAAACAACTGTTTGTGCAGGTTGTCCATATCCAGGTTTTTACCACGGATAAAGGCTTGCTCTATATCGTTACCCATCATATCCAGGGCATCGCCATTAGATACAAACAGGGTAGCATCTTTACCAACTTCCAGGCTCCCGGTGGTTTTGTCAATACCCAGAATTTTGGCCGTGTTTAAGGTAATGCTGGCCAGGGCCTGTTCTTTGGTTAAACCATAAGCTGCAGTAGTACCGGCCATAAAAGGCAGGTTGCGCTGCTGCCAGTAACCATCAATACTGAGAGCAAAGTTAATACCGGCATCCTGTAATAATTTAGCCTGCTTGTAAGGAAGATAAACATCATCTTCAGCTTTTCCCGGTAAAGAATGTGGTTGGTTGATGATAACCGATACCTGGTTTTCTTTTAAGAAAGAGCTGATCAAATGGGCATCTTCTCCACCTGCAATTACCGGAGTAATGCCAAAACGCTTGAAGAAGTTTACTGCAGCGATCATGTCTTTTGCTTTTTCAGTATGAACAAAAAGCTTTTTGCTGTTATTGAACAATCCTTTTAAAGAGCTGAAACGGGCATTGGCTACATCCGGCTTGGTCATTTCGGCATAAGCACGGGCTTCAGTAAAGTATTTTTCCAGCTCGCTTAACATTTTCTGCTGACGCTCACGCTGGGCCTCTAACGGAGGGGCCATTGGGTTGCTGGAAAACTGGCTGCTAGGCCAGTTCAGATGAATTGCCACATCGGTTTTATAGGCAGCATCTTCCCAGTTCCAGCCATCCATTTCCACAACTGAAGACTGTCCGGAAATCAATCCGCCGCGAGGTGTAATCTGTGCGTATAAAATTCCATTGGCACGCAACGTGTACGGCACCTTTGAGTCGGTATTATAGGCAATGATGGAGCGGACATGCGGGTTGATATCGCCCACTTCCTGAAAATCGCGGGTAGCACGTACCGATTCGATTTCGGTTAATCCCAGGTTGGTAATGGGCGAAATAAATCCAGGGTAAACATGTTTGCCTTTTGCCTGAATGATTTGCGTGTTGGCGGCATTCAGATTAGCCTGTGAGGCATCGCCCATGGCGGTAATTTTGCCTTTGTCAAAAGTGATGTAGCCGTTTTCAATCACCTTTCCGGTGCCGGTATGGATGGTGGCACCCACAATGGCGATGGCTTTGGTTTGCGGTTTTGCCGGATAAATGGTAGCCTGCCCGTAGCTTAGCTGGCCGGCTGCCAATAATCCCAACAAACTGAATATGTATTTTTTCATCAGAATAAATTATTTTTTAAGTGGTGATGAAGCTATCATGAGCGATTTTAATTGCTTTTTGAGCGCTCGCTCATGATGATTTCATGTGTTTATCTTTTTATTTCCCTTAGCGAGATTCCATTATCGGATTTTCAGTATAGGGACTTTCATTTCAATACTTTAATAACCCGGTTGATTAGTGCTGTGCATCCGTATTGAACTCTTCCATGGTTTCGCACTCATACAGTCTTACCCGTTCTGTTACCGGACGCTGCGTAGGCATTCCTTTGCCTTTGGCGTCCATCATTTTTTGGATCAAACGGGCTTGTTCTGTTTTTAATTCCTGCTGACGAGTTGCATCTTTTTCCATATCCCAGTAAGCGATACCATCTACGAAAGTTTTTTCGGCTTTAGCATAGATAGAAAGCGGATTGTCTGACCATAAAACTAAATCGGCATCTTTTCCAGCTTTGATACTGCCCACGCGGTTATCCACATGCATCATTTTGGCAGGATTTAAAGTAACCAGTTTCAGGGCTTCTTCTTCAGATAAACCACCATATTTCATAGCTTTTCCGGCTTCCTGGTTTAAACGACGGGCCATTTCGGCATCATCCGAGTTAAAGCCGGTTAAAACACCTACTTTGCTCATTAAAACACCATTGTAAGGAATAGCGTCGGCTACCTCCATTTTGTAAGCCCACCAGTCTGAGAAAGTAGAACCGGCAATATTACGCTTGGCCATTTTATCGGCTACTTTATAACCTTCTAAAATATGCGTAAAGGTGTTAATCTTGAAGCCCATGCTATCGGCCACGTGCATCAGCATGTTGATCTCAGATTGCACATACGAGTGGCAGGTGATGAAACGCTTGTTGTCTAAAATCTCTACCAAAGCATCCAGTTCTAGATCCCGACGAAAGTTGTTTCCTTTAATGGCACGAGCGGCTTTATATTCTTTGGCACGGGTAAAGGCATCTACATATACCTGCTCAACACCCATACGGGTTTGCGGGAAACGGGTATTGCTGGCTTCGCCCCAGTTACTTTGTTTTACGTTTTCACCTAAAGCAAACTTGATAAAACCATCGTTTCCGCCAAATTTCATTTCTTCCGGAGATTTGCCCCAGCGTAATTTGATCAATTGCGACTGGCCTCCAATTGGGTTGGCCGAACCATGCAATAAGTGTGAAGTGGTTACTCCGCCGGCTAATTGGCGATAAATATTGATATCCTCAGAGTTTACCACATCGGCAATACTTACTTCTGAAGTTACGGCCTGGGTTCCTTCGTTTACACCGCGGCTGATGGCAATATGCGAGTGCTCATCAATGATACCGGCTGTTAAGTGCTTTCCGGTGGCATCAATTACTCTGGCTTTTCCGGCGGCCAGGTTTTTGCCAATAGCTTTGATTTTTCCGCCTTCAATTAATACGTCGGTATTAGCTAGTTTACCTTCCTGTTCGTTGGTCCAAACAGTGGCGTTTTTAAATAATACGGCTTCCTGAGCAGGGGCTTCGGTATAACCAAAAGCCATAAAAGGATAAGTTACCTGACCTAAAACAGGAGCTGCTGGTTTAGCTTCTTCTTTTTTAGCAGGTTCTTTAAAGGCTTCTTTAAAAGTAGCCGACCATGCACTAGAGCCTCCGTCAGAAGTAACGGCTTCGCCCTTAAATACTAAAGGATTGGTAGAAGCTACATAACCGCTTAAGCGTAAGGTGCCTTTAGGGCTCTTTTTCAGGTCGAAGTATAGGTTCAGTAAATCGCCGTTTCTTACAAAATTAGCTTTGGCTTTTACGCTGTCGGCGCCTGCACGCTCAATATTAACATCATAAGAACCTGGAGTACCACCAATTTTTAAGGTAAGCGCTCCGGCACCTTCTACATTCATGGCATAAGATCCACGCAGGTCGGTAATGTCCATGCGGTTAGCTACAAAGCGTTTGCCTTGTACCCAGTTTTCGTAAATGATATTATCTTTTTGGAATAAGTTGGCCGAAGTGATGATGAAGTTGGCCAGTTTTCCTTTGCTCAGAGTTCCTACGCGGTTAGATACGCCCAGCATTTCGGCTGGAACTTCGGTTAAGGATCTTAAAGCTTGTTTTTCGCTCAGTCCGTATTCCATCGCCTGGCGTAGATTGGTCCAGAAATCGCCGGCTTTATCCAGGTTAGAGCTGGTAATGGCGAATTTGATTCCTGCTTTTTCTAAAGCTGCCGGGTTGGATGGCGCCAATTCCCAATATTTCATTTGGGTTAATGATACGTTCCGTGCTTCGGTTGGATCTTCCACATCATAAGGTTTAGGGAAATTGATGGGGATGATAAAACTTCCGTTGGTGGCTTTCGCTTCGCGGATGCGCTGAAACTCGTTTCCTTTTGATTTGAAAATGTATTGTTTGCCAAACTCATCTCCAATTTTATCGGCACGTAACACATCCAGGATGTCATCGGCTTCAAATAATTGTGGAAGGCTTTGCTGGCGGTTAAACTCAGCTATAGAAATGTTGTATTCTTTGTTCTGGCTTTTATACCATTGCGCATCGTAATAAGTCTGACGCAATAAAGAAATGGCACCCATTAATGACTGTGGGTAATCGGTGGTAGCGGTTCCTTTGTTGAAAGAATAGTTAGCTGCCGATTCATCATTTAGAACTACTCCGTTTTCACGGTCTTCGTTCAGGGTAGCTACTAAGGAAGTGCCGCGGGCAATTCCGTCTCTGATAACAGATTGTACTGTACCGAAGCCGATCTTTTTAAGTTCTTCAGCTTTTTTCGCATCTACAGTAAAAACGGTTTTGGCATTCATTTCCGGACGTATGGCTTCATTCCATCCATAAGCTCCTTTCTTTTGAGAAATAAATATTTGCTGGCGGCCAAAGTTGAATGATTGGCGGGGAGCCTCTGGCAATCCATAAGTGGTAAAAGCATCAATTAAGGATGGATAAATGTATTTCCCTTTCAGGTCAACAATTACATATCCTTTAGGGATGGCAATGCCCTGGCCTACCGCTTCAATGGTTTGGCCCTTTACCAGCAAGGTTCCGCTGCTGATAGTTTGATCGGCATTTACCACAATATTAGCATTGGTAAAGGCCACTAAACCCGGACGAACATCTTGGGAGCCATTTACCGGATAGGTATCCTGGCTGTACCCCCTTGAAAACGCCGTTAGGAGAAAACAAAATAGTAAGGTTTTTTTCATTTGATATTGGTTTTAAGGTTGAAGCTCAATACTTGCCAATCATTGCTGCCGGGGCTTTTATTGTTGGGTATTAAAGTTTCTGTTAGTTAATTATGCAGGTTCCAAGATAATTGAATTTGATAGTCAGGAAAATGCGCATTAGTAATTTTATTGTTACGCGAATCAAAGAAAGCGACGGCTCTAAAACCAAGTATTTAAATTTTTGTAATAGAGCCTTTTTATGTTACTTTGAGAATAAAATTACTCAGCATGTATAAAACTTTATTAGGACTCCATTCCGGATTGCGCTACGTGGTGTTAGTGCTTGTTGTTTTGGCAATTTTGCAGGCCCTGGTTGGCTGGCTTGGCAAAAAAGGATATACCGAGGGCAATCGTAAAATTAATTTGTTTGCTATGATTTCAGGGCACACTCAGCTTTTGGTTGGGATAATCCTTTATTTCTTTAGCCCTTATGTAAATTTTAGCGATATGGGAACAGCCATGAAAGATGCTACTACCCGCTACTGGACCGTTGAACATGCGGTTATGATGATTTTTGCAGTTGTTCTGCTTACCATTGGCCACTCTCGTTCTAAAAAAGCAGCCGATGCAGTGAATAAGCACCGCAGTGTTTTTGTTTTTTACGGATTAGCCATTTTGGTGGTGCTTCTGGCTATCTATCAAAGCGGTCGCCCATTATTGGGAATGTCTGCATAAAAAATCAACAAAATTTTGAAGATTCATTTTTCTTTATATTTTTGCCCTTGATGAACAACTCACAAAATACCCGTAATTGGTGGTGCTCTAAGCAGATAGCGCCGGTATTGGTATTTTGAGATTATAAATCAACCTAAACTTTAAACTTAACCCGACGCTAAACCTCGTCGGGTTTTTTTGTGACTTTTTTTCAAGATTATGGTGTTTAGAACAAGATGAAAGCATATAAATTTTACACCTCTTATAAACGCTTACTGGCCGATACCACTACTCCGGTTAGTATTTATTTGCGCTTACGCGATAGTTTTCCAAATAGTATTTTGCTGGAAAGCTCCGATTATCATAGTCGGGAGAATAGCCGCAGTTATGTTTGTTTTGATCCCATAGCCGGCATCAGCCTGAACGGAAACCGGCTCAGAACCTATTATCCTGATGGAACTAAACAGGAATATCCGGTCGGAGAAATTAATCTGAAAGAGCAGGTTTCTGCTTTTATAAATCAGTTTGAATCTGACCATGCGGAAGAATTTAAGTTTATTTCCAATGGCTTATTCGGCTATTTTAGCTATGAAACTATCCAGCATTTTGAGGATATCCGGCTGAAGGCAAAACCCGATGCCAGCCGCCAAATACCTTTGATGCAGTATCATGTGTACCGGTATATCATCGTGATCGATCATTTTAAGAATGAGTTGCACCTGCTGGAACATCGCACCGAAGAGGATGCCCCGGATGGCCTGGAAAAA
>DASQIU010000212.1:0-2749 GCA_035631395.1 Daejeonella sp.
ATCCCCCAAATTCAATATGAAAATGCTTCAATTGGTCAAAGCCGAATAATTTGTTATCCACTTGATTTAGAAGGATGGCAATTAAAAGTTTCAAAAATATATGATGAAACTTTAGAAACCAATGAGGTAATGAAGATTACACAGGATATTAATCTGCAAAGTAAATTTAATATCTATGCTTTTTTTGTGGAAAAAAAGGAGCTCATTACAGAGTCGGATCTTGAGGGTAAAGCAACACATCCAAAATTCCCTTGTATAGTTACAGTATATAAGAAAGAGAATGCAAAGTGGTTTTTACTTAAAAAAGAAAGGGTAATTGATTGGAATGAATACAGTGATTTAATATTTAAAACAGCTACTGCTGGAAAATATTAAATATCGGGCCGGTTCTTCTAATAATTCCTTCGATTGGCGCTTCATAAAGAATTTTGGCTCCCTCGAATGACAAAAAACTAAAAAAGGCTGCCTTTGAGGGCAGCCTTTCATTCTTATCTTATGTATGGATTAAGCCAGTAATCTTACCGGTTCTTCCAACAAAGCTTTCAGGGTTTGCAAGAAAGCAGAGCCTGTAGCTCCGTCCACTACACGGTGGTCACAGCTTAAGGTCACTTTCATGATGTTACCAGGAACTACAGCGCCATTTTTAACTACAGGCGCTTGCTGAATTCCTCCTATCGCCAAAATACAGGCATCAGGCGGATTAATGATGGCGGTAAACTCATCAATACCAAACATTCCTAAGTTAGAGATGGTAAAGGTAGAACCTTCCCAATCGGCAGGTTGCAGCTTTTTAGCTTTGGCACGCTGAGCGAAATCTTTCACTTCGGCCGAAATATGCGACAGAGATTTTCCATCAGCAAAACGAACTACCGGAACCAGTAAGCCGTCTTCAACTGCTACGGCCACACCAATATTCACATGCTCGTTATAGCGGATTTTATCGCCTAACCAGGATGAATTTACATTAGGATGCTGTTTTAAAGCAATCGCGGTAGCTTTTAGAACGATATCATTAAAAGATACTTTTACCTGAGCATATTCATTGATTTTAGTACGGGCAGCAATGGCGCTGTCCATATCAATAGACATAGTCAAATAGAAATGCGGAGCGGTAAACAAGCTTTCGGATAAACGTTTGGCAATTACCTTGCGCATTTGAGTAACCGGTTTTTCGGTATATTTTTCTTCGCCTACATAAACCGGAATGGCTGGTGCAGCGGTGGCTGGAGCAGCTTGTGCAGGGGCTGCCTGAACTGCTGCAGGTGTAAAGCTTTCTACATCTTTCTTTACAATTCTGCCACCTTCGGCACTACCTTTTACCTGGTTCAGATCAATTCCTTTATCCTTGGCTATTTTACGAGCCAACGGAGAAGCCTTGATACGGGAATCGGCATCTGCAAAAACTGGTGCTTCTTCAGCTTTTGCCGGGGCTGGCGCCGAAGTTTGAGCAACCGGCTCAGCGGCTTTAGATTCCGCTTTTTTAGCAACAGGTCTTAATAAAGGAGTCACATCTGTTCCTTCTTTACCCACAATGGCAATAATATCATTTACCTTGGCGGCCTGTCCTTTTTCTACACCGATATATAATAAAGTACCTTCGGCATAGCCGGTAACCTCCATGGTCGCTTTATCAGTTTCCACATCGGCCAGTACATCATCACTTTTTACTTTGTCGCCTACTTTTTTATGCCATTCGGCGATAACGCCTTCGGTCATGGTATCACTCAGTAAAGGCATTCGAATAACGGTGGCACCGATAGATTCCGGATCAATAGCTGCTTCCTGAGTTTCTTCTGCTTCTTTGGCAGCAGGTTGAGCGGCCGGAGCTGATTCTGCCGCAGGAGCAGCGTTTCCTGCACCCTCAAGGGCAGTTTTATAATCTTCGCCAGGAGCTCCAATAACGGCAATTACCGAATCAACCGGAACAGCCTGTCCTTCCTGGGCGCCAATATGCAATAGCGTACCTTCCTGGAAAGATTCAAAATCCATAGTTGCTTTGTCGGTTTCGATCTCAGCAACTAAATCTCCAGTATTAATTTTATCTCCTACTTTTTTATGCCATTTAGCGATAACACCTTCAGTCATGGTATCACTCATTTTGGGCATGCGCACTACTTCAGCCATCTTTTAAAAATTAGTGTTTTTAGATTTAAGGTAATTAATCGCGTATGTATGGATAATCAGCTTGAACATACACATCTTCATATAACTCGGCAGGTTCTGGCCATGGAGATTCTTCTGAAAAACGAACAGACTCATCCACAATGTCTTTTACTTTTTGACCAACGGCCTCAAACCAGGCTTCATCAGCATATTTATTAGTTAAAATAGCTGTCTTGATTTCTTCAATTGGATCTTTGGATTTGTACTCTTCCAATTCTTCTTTGGTACGGTACTTGGCCGGATCAGACATGGAGTGTCCTTTATAACGATAAGTACGAATCTCCAAGAAAGTAGGACCTTCGCCACGACGAGCACGTTCTACAGCCTCATCCATCGAGTTATGAACGGCTACCGGATCCATACCATCTACAGGAGCGCAAGGCATATCAAAGCCTAAACCAATTTTATAGATATCGGTCATGTTGGTGGTACGGGCTACAGAAGTTCCCATAGCGTAACCGTTATTTTCGCAAACAAAAATTACCGGCAGTTTCCAAAGCATGGCCATGTTAAAGGTTTCATTTAATGCACCCTGACGTACGGCGCCATCGCCCATATAACATACACACACATTGTCGGTGCCATT
>DASQIU010000213.1:0-20533 GCA_035631395.1 Daejeonella sp.
CGCCTTTTTCTACCTGCTGTACTACCTCCAACTTAAAGGCCAGGCTGTAATCACGCTGGCTGCGTCGATCGGGGTTCTTTGCTTGTTTTTTCATAATAAGTCAACTTAGGTGTCAACTTATTCCAGGACGAGACAATCAAAATAAAAAAGCCCATCGGAAAATTTGACGGGCTTTTTAGTGGGAGATACTGGGTTCGAACCAGTGACCCCCTGCTTGTAAGGCAGGTGCTCTGAACCAGCTGAGCTAATCTCCCCTGCGTTGGGATTGCAAATGTATGCCAAAAAATTTATTCTGCAAATTATATTTCAAAAAACTGTTCCCAGGTACCATTAGAAATAAAAAAGCCTCTCAGCGAAACTGAAAGGCTTTATGTGGGAGATACTGGGTTCGAACCAGTGACCCCCTGCTTGTAAGGCAGGTGCTCTGAACCAGCTGAGCTAATCTCCCTGCATTTGGGACTGCAAGTATAGGGCACTGACTTAATTTAGCCAAATAAATTTTCACATTTTAGCTAAGCACCTCTTCCAGAACCTGATGTGATTTCACATTCCCAAATCCTTCGATATGCAGATGGTAAAAATCCAGGATTTTCTCCAAAATGATCCGCCGGTCGGCAGTGGAAATAGACAATAAATGCAAATTTTCGAAACTGCTGTTGAGCAAATCCAGCCATTGGCTAGTTTGAGGTGATTGCAAGAAAAACATATGAGACGGCATCACCGATGAAAAACTTCCACTTTGCAGATCAAAATAATCAGCATCTGAATGAGTGGCTTTATTTGGATAAAAGCCCAGAAAACGGGTCAAACGCAACAAGAAATACAAATGAAAATTGGCCAAACCCTGTTCGCAACGGTCTAATAATTCAATCGAACGAAATAAAAATTCGAACAAAACCTCATCGGCACTTTGCTGCCTGATGGCTTTATAAAGCACTTCGTTCAAAAAAATCGCTATGGAGCTTTTAACAATATCATAGGGAATACTTTGAAATACCGGCAAATGTCGGGCATCTGAAACCCGCTGAATATTACCTCCGGATTTATGGTACACCACCATATCCAGTAAATGCAATGGTTGCAAAATATTGAGCTTTATTTTGGATTTAGGCTTTTTAACCCCATTGATCAAATAAGATTGCAGCCCAAACTTTTCGGTAAACACCTGTACCACCACACTGCTTTCAGAGTAATTGGTGGTTTTAAATACCACACCGCGGGTTTTATGGAGCATCTTTAAAACACTTTAGGGCCAAAAATAAACAAGCCAATTAAAACAGCCAACACTGCGGCCATTAATACGGCCGCTGCGGCAACATCTTTCACAATTCCGGCCCTGGGACGAAAATTGGGAGAAAAAATATCCACCAAAACCTCAATGGCCGTGTTCAACAACTCTAAAACAAGTACCAGGGCAATAGCCAGACAAATCCAAAGCCACTCGGATGTATTGAGCTGCAAATAAAAGCCCGCCAGAATCGCCAAAAAAGATATCGCAACATGGACTCTAAAATTCAATTGAGTCCTGTAAGTAAATGCAATTCCTTTAAAGGCATATTTGAAGCTTTTGAAAAGCTTTTTCATCAAACTTTTGGCTTTATGAGAAAAGATAAAAGATCAGCGCCGCTTTTTCTTTTCCCTTTCTTCCGCCCGATCTTTAAGTAAGGACCGGCGATCAATTTTGCGGATCAGGCTGTAAATAATATATAAAACCCCAAGTCCAAAGGCTATATAGCCGATAATCATGGCCCAGGAATACTGCAGCAAGACAATATCTTTTAAATAATATCCAATACCAATCAATGCTATCCCGCCAAGGAACAACAGCAATCCGCGTATCATATATTTATTGCCCATAGAAAACCTATCCTGCAAATATACATTTTTCAACCTGCGAGTGCCGAATGTTTCTTATACTCGCATGCCGACTAAAAAACCACATTAATTCAATTTTTTACGGTTTTAGCCTTATAATTCGTAACTTTGCAACCTTAATTTTTGGAGATAAAGCGCTGATGTACAAAGAATATAAACAGTTAAACCTATCGCAAACTGGTAAAGAAATACTGAACTTTTGGAAAGAAAATCAAATTTTCGAAAAAAGCATTTCTAACCGACCTGCGTCAAAACCATATACCTTTTACGAAGGACCTCCTTCCGCTAATGGCATGCCGGGCATTCATCACGTAATGGCTCGTTCCATTAAAGATATTTTTTGCCGTTACAAAACCCTGAAAGGGTTCCAGGTAAAACGTAAAGGCGGCTGGGATACTCATGGCCTGCCCATTGAGCTTGCGGTTGAAAAAAAACTGGGAATCACCAAAGACGATATTGGCAAAACCATTACGGTGGAGGATTACAATGCCGCCTGCCGTACCGAGGTAATGAAATATACTGATGTTTGGAATGACCTGACTGAAAAAATGGGTTACTGGGTTGATCTGGAAAATCCTTACATCACTTACGAAAACGAGTACATCGAATCTTTATGGTGGATTCTGAAAGAATTCTATAAAAAAGGATTATTATACAAAGGGTACACCGTTCAACCCTATTCTCCGGCGGCCGGAACTGGTTTAAGTTCGCACGAACTAAATCAGCCCGGAACCTATAAAATGCTTAAAGACACCTCTATTGTAGCCGAATTCCGCTTAAAAAGAGATCAGGAGCATCCGCTGATGCCGGTATTATTTGAGAATGAAACCGAAGATACCGCCATTCTGGCCTGGACCACTACTCCCTGGACCTTGCCGGCAAACTGTGCCCTGGCCGTTGGTCAGCAGATCGATTATGTAAAAGTCAAAACTTTTAATCCTTATACCTTTGCTCCGGTTAGTGTGGTATTAGCCAAAGAGCTGGTTTCTAAATATTTTAAAAAGGAAGCCGAAAACGCTTCTTTCCAGGATTACAAAGCCGGCGATAAACTGATTCCCTATACCATTACAGCCGAATTTAAAGGCACTGACCTGCTCAATCTGCACTATCATCAACTGATGCCTTATGTGAGCAATGAAAACTTGGAGAAAAATGCTTTCCGCGTAATTCCGGCTGATTTTGTGACCACCGAAGACGGAACCGGTATTGTGCACACTGCCTCCGTTTTTGGGGCCGATGACTTCCGGGCTTGCCGCGAAAACAATATCCCTTCGGTAATGGTAAGCGATGAAAAAGGCAATGAATATCCGCTGGTAAACAAACAAGGCCGTTTTGTAGATGAAGTGACCGATTTTGCCGGCCGCTTTGTTAAAGAAGAGTTTTATACCGAAGAAGAACGCAAAAATCCTGACTTTAAACCTACCGATGTCTTAATCGCCATTAAGTTAAAAGAAGAAAACAAGGCCTTTGATGTAAAAAAATACGAGCATAGTTATCCGCATTGCTGGCGTACCGACAAACCGATTTTATACTATCCACTGGATAGCTGGTTTATCAAAACCACGGTATTGAAAGACCGAATGGCCGAGCTAAATAAAACCATCAACTGGAAACCGGAATCAACCGGAACCGGTCGTTTTGGCAACTGGCTGGAAAACCTGGTGGATTGGAATCTGTCTCGCTCCAGATACTGGGGAACTCCCCTGCCTATCTGGCGCACTGAAGATGGTGCTGAGGAAACCTGCATCGGCTCTATTGAAGAACTGAACGCCGGAATCCAAAAATCTGTTGAAGCCGGTTTTATGGATGCATCTTTTGAACTGAAAGATATGCACCGTCCTTATGTAGACGATGTGATTTTGGTATCGCCCAAAGGCAAAAAAATGTTCCGCGAAACAGACCTGATTGATGTTTGGTTTGATTCCGGAGCAATGCCTTATGCCCAGTGGCATTTCCCTTTTGAAAATAAAGAGGAATTTGCCCATGCCTATCCGGCCGATTTTATTGCCGAAGGCGTTGACCAAACCCGGGGCTGGTTCTTTACCCTGCATGCCATAGCCGTAATGCTTAGCGAAACCAGCGAGGAAATCAAGGCCATCAACCAGAAAATTGGCAATCCGGGAATTGCGTTCAAAAACGTGGTTTCCAACGGATTGGTACTGGATAAAAATGGCAACAAAATGTCTAAACGTTTAGGCAATGGCGTTGATCCGTTTGAAACGATAGACAAATACAGCGCCGATGCTACCCGCTGGTATATGATCAGCAATGCTTCGCCATGGGATAACCTGAAATTTAATATCGAAGGTCTGGATGAGGTGCGCCGTAAATTTTTCGGCACCCTGTACAATACCTATGCATTTTTTGCCCTGTATGCCAATATAGACAAGTTCAGCTACCAGGAAGCCGATATTGATATTGCTAAACGTCCGGAAATTGACCGTTGGATCATTTCTTTACTGAATTCTTTAACCAAAGAAACGGATGCTTTTTATGCCGATTTTGAACCAACAAAAGCGGCCCGGG
Organism: Daejeonella sp.; assembly: GCA_035631395.1. Classification (GTDB taxonomy): domain Bacteria; phylum Bacteroidota; class Bacteroidia; order Sphingobacteriales; family Sphingobacteriaceae; genus Daejeonella. The sequence continues at coordinate 4,402 of DASQIU010000213.1, forward strand.
CCATCCAGAACTTTGTAGACGAAAACCTGAGTAACTGGTATGTGCGTTTATGTCGCCGTCGTTTCTGGAAAGGGGATTATACTGAAGATAAAATTTCGGCCTACCAAACCCTTTATACTTGTTTAAGCACTATTGCCAAACTAATGTCGCCCATTGCGCCATTTTTCAGCGAGAAACTTTTCCTGGATCTGAATTCGGCAACCAACTTGGAGAAAGTAGAATCTGTGCATTTGGCCGATTTCCCTGTGTACCACCCAGATTTGGTAGATCTGGCTTTAGAAGAGCGCATGTCTTTGGCCCAGAATATTTCTTCCATGGTGCTTTCTCTCCGGAAAAAATCAGGGATTAATGTTCGTCAGCCGCTTCGCAAAATCTTATTACCGGTATTGGATACCACTTTCCGGGATCAGGTAGAGCTGGTAAAAGATTTGATTTTATCTGAAACCAATATCAAGGAAATAGAATATATAACTGATACTGCCGGAATTATCAGCAAAAAGGTAAAACCTAATTTTAAAGCTCTCGGTCCTAAAGTTGGCAAAGACATGAAAACCGTGGCCGAAAAAATCAGTTCTTTAAGCCAGGAAGAGATCAACCGCTTTGAAAATGAAGGACAATTTGCCATTGCTGGTACTCCTTATTCAGTAAGTTTGGAAGATGTAGAGATCATAGCGGAAGATGTACCCGGCTGGCAGGTTACCAATATGGGTAAATTAACTGTAGCTCTGGATATTACATTAACTGAAACGTTAATTGAGGAAGGCATTTCAAGAGAATTAATTAACCGGATCCAAAACCTGCGCAAGGAGATGAACCTGGAAGTAACCGATAAAATCAGGGTAGAGCTTGAAGATCACCCTTATATTGCACAGGCGGTGCGAAATAATTTATCCTATATTTGCGCTGAAATTCTGGCAGATTCTCTGATTTTGAACCATAAATCAGAAAAAGGCGAAAAAATAACCATAGACAATAACGAATTAAGCATATTTTTAACTAAATCTTAAGATGGAGGATAAGAATAACATGGCAGAAAATAATAAATGGGAAAAAACAAGATATTCCGACTCAGAGTTACAAGAGTTTAAAGAAATTATCTTGGAGAAATTGCGCATAGCCCGTGAAGAATTGAGTTCGCTAACTCAATCTTTGAGCAATCCTAATCTTAATGGAACAGACGATACAGCCGGAGCCTATAAAACTCTGGAAGACGGCTCGGCAACTTTAGAAAAAGAGTCTATTAATCAACTGGCAGCCAGACAGAAAAAATTCATTGAAAACCTGGAAAATGCCTTGATGCGGATAGAAAATAAAACCTATGGCGTTTGCCGCGAAACAGGTAAACTAATCCCAAAAGAACGTTTGCGGGCTGTTCCGCATACTACTTTAAGCATGGAGGCTAAACTGAAACAATCATAAATGAAAGGTTTTACTAAGCCAGTACTGGCAGTTGTACTAATTTTAATAGCCGACCAGGTTCTAAAATTCTGGATCAAACTAAATATGGCTTTGGGCCAGGAATTCCACATTTTGGGTAACCGTATTCTGATCCATTTTACAGAAAATAACGGAATGGCATTCGGAATGGAATTTGGAGGAGAAGCCGGCAAACTGGCTCTAACCTTATTCCGTATCGCAGCCGTTTGCGGTATTGGCTATGGTGTTTACTATCTGGTAAAAAAGAAATATCACCGTGGATTGATCTTAAATGTCTCCTTAATTTTTGCCGGAGCTTTAGGAAACATCATTGATTCTACCTTTTATGGCTTAATTTTTAGCGAAAGCTCTTATTACAGCCCGGCGATTCTTTTCCCGGCCGAAGGCGGATATTCCAGCCTTTTCCATGGCAAAGTGGTAGATATGTTCTATTGTCCCATTTTACAAGGCAGCTATCCTAATTGGTTACCTTTTTGGGGTGGACAGGAATTTGTGTTCTTCCGTCCGGTATTTAACATTGCCGACTCGGCCATTTCCATTGGCGTTATCTTAATTCTGATTTATCAGAAGCGATATTTTAAGGAAGAAAAAAAAGAGAAACTTTACCCTCACAGTGAGATAATTGAAGAGTAAAAAACAGAGAAAACCTCAATATAACCTCAAGTTTATTGAGGTTTTTTTCTGAATATGATTTTCTTTGGCATGAAATTTTCTTTCTCCCAAGAAATCATAATTCGAAAAAACCTGTACAGCATTTAAAGCTTCGGTACATAAAACTTAGTTCTCATGAAAAAAATCTTAATCTTAAGTCTTTTAAGCGTATTTACTTTATCATCTGCGTTTGCTCAAAACGTAGATACCCGCCGGAAAATTGAAGTAACCGGTTCTGCCGAAGCGGAAGTGACTCCCGACATTATTTATCTGAACATCTCTTTAAAAGAGTATTTTAAAGATAATAACAACAAGAAAAAAGTAGAGATTGGCGAGCTGGAGCGTCAATTGCAAACCGCGGTTTTGAATGCCGGAATCCCCAAAGAAAATTTCACCATTAATAATATTTCCAGCTATGCTAACTGGCTGAATCAGAAAAAAACTCCTGATTTTCTGGCCCGCAAACAATACCGTATCAAGGTTACTGATCTGACTAAATTTAACCAGATCATGGCCGCGGTAGATCCTAAAGGAATTGAAGCCAGCAATATAGATGGCTATGATTACTCTAAAATGGAATCCCTGAAAAGAGAGTTAAAAATTAAAGCCCTACAGGCAGCAAAAGAGAAAGCTACTTATTTAACAGAAGCTATCGGCGAAAAAATTGGCAATGCTTTAGATATTCAGGAGATCAATAATGAGTATTACCCTCAGCCTGTTTACCGTGCCAACCTAATGATGAAAGGCGAAGCAATGGCAGATGAGGCTATGCCCGAAATTGATTTTAAAAAGATCAAGTTGAATTATCAGATGCGTGCCGTATTTGAAGTAAAATAGTTGATCAAATATTTTATTCAAAAAACCTATCAGATTTTAATATCCTGATAGGTTTTTTTTATGGCGATAAATTTCAGCTATCTTCCTCCCAACTAAAGAAAAATCAAATCGAAAACCATGTACCACATATAGTTGCGGTACGCAAAACCTAATCTTCATGAAAAAGATCTTACTCCTAAGTCTGTTAAGCATGTTTATCTTATCCGCAGCATTTGCTCAAAGCGTAGACCTCCGCCGAAAAATTGAAGTAACCGGTTCCGCCGAAGCGGAAGTAACACCCGATATCATTTATATGAGCATTTCTTTAAAAGAGTATTTTAAAGACAATAACAACAAGAAAAAAGTAGAGATTGGAGAGCTGGAGCGCCAACTGCAAACGGCAGTGCTGAATGCCGTAATCCCTATGGAAAACTTTACCATTGATAATATTTCCAGCTACGCTAACTGGTTAAACCAGAAAAAAACGCCTGATTTTTTAGCCCGCAAACAATACCGAATCAAGGTTACTGATCTGAATAAATTTAACCAGATCATGGCCGCGGTAGATCCCAAGGGAATTGAAGCCAGCAATATCGCTGGCTATGATTATTCCAAAATGGAATCCCTAAAAAAAGAGTTAAAAATCAAAGCAATTCTGGCAGCCAAAGAAAAAGCCACTTATTTAACCGAAGCTATTGGCGAAAAATTAGGTAGCGCTTTAGGTATAAGAGAGTATAGTGGTAATGAGTCTTTCCCCCAGCCGATGCTTTATAATTCGAACATAAGAATGAGAGGCGACAACAGCCTATCTGAAACTATAGTTATGCCCGAAATTGATTTCAAAAAGGTTAAATTGATTTATCAGGTAAATGTCGTGTTTGAGGTAAAATAGTTTTAACCCAAGCTGCATTATAAAAAACGAGGGCGCATGTGGTGCCCTCGTTTTTTATTAGGTGGGTTGACCATATTTTATTGGGTAGGCTGAGCACATTTATTAGATGGGTTGACACATAGGTCAACCCCTACTTTTTCGCCACAATAATCCCGCAGCCAATGCGTGGTCCTGAATTTCCGGCCGGATCAGTTTTATAATCATCTACTCCACCATGCACAATAATGCTGTGATTTAACACATTTTTGGTAGAATCTCCGCCAATAGTCCACAAATTGGTTTCCAGTACAAAATGACCTTTCCCTTTGGAATCCAGTTCAACATTACCAATATCGCCCAGGTGAAAAGAGTCTGAACCCCATTTACCATGATGCTGATTAGTTGGATTCCAGTGGGCATGAGCATCAGCACCGGCATTTCCACACATGGCATGCTCATGGATATGGACGGCCACCATTTGATTGGCCCGACTGGGTACAGTTACGTCTAATACCATTTTCACCTGCCCAGCTCCCCATTGTTCAAACTTAACCGTTCCGGAAACGGGGAGTTTAGGGTCTGTAGCCGATATGATAGCTTCCGCCCTTTTACGATGTTTTTTATTTTGGTTAGAGCTTGCTTGAATAAACATCAGAGACAGCACCAGGCAAACTATTGCCCCAATTGCTGTAGTAAGAACTTTTCTTGCCATTTCAATTTATTTTAGATGAAAAACGTGCCGGCAAAGTTTTATGAACCGGAACCTTTTAAATAATAAATACCTTCACTATCTATAATTGTTCTTGTAAAGCGCAAAACTTTATTCTTTCAATAAACAATCTTAATGAAACTCAAGCACCAGATCATCGGTATTAACCAATGTGCCTGGCGACAAAACGACCTCGGCTACCGTTCCATCTTTGGAGGCCGTAATATTGGTTTCCATTTTCATGGCTTCTACCACAAAAAGCGGTTGGTTCTTTTTAAAAGCTTCGCCGGCTTTCACAAAAACCTTGGAAAGCAACCCTTGCAATGGCGACCCAATTTGCCGCTTATTGCCCTTATCAATTTTGCGATTTTCTATACTGGTTACTTTAATGTTCTTATCCTGAACTTCCAGATTGCGTGTCTGACCGTTCAGTTTAAAAAATACGGTGCGCATGCCTTTATCATCGGCCGGGCCAATAGAAAGCAAACGGATCAGCAATGTTTTACCAGCCTGTATCTCAATAGTGGTTTCCTCGCCAGGTTTCATCCCATAAAAAAAATATTTAGTGGGCACTACAGAAACATCGCCATAATCGCGAAATGCCCGAATGGCCTCTTCGGTTACTTTGGGATAAAATTTATACGACAAATAGGTGGTAAAAGGCAAATCGTTGCCAAACTTTTGCTGGAACAGCTTAAAATCGGCCTCCAGATCCAAAGGCTTTAAATGAGTTCCTGGCCGGGTAGTAAAGGGTTGCTTGTCCTTTAAAACAATTCTCTGCAAGTCTGGCGGAAAACCGCCTTCGGGCTGGCCAATCTCACCCATAAAATAAGAAACCACCGATTCCGGGAAGGAAATCTGATCTCCCTTAGTAAAAATATCCTCCTTACTGATGTTATTAGCCACCATGTATTGCGCCAAATCGCCAACCACCTTAGAACTGGGGGTAACTTTCACGATATCCCCAAAAATTTCGTTTACTTCGGCATAACGCTCCTTGATATCTTCGAACTTATCGCCTAAACCCAGGGCAATAGCCTGAGGCTTTAAATTAGAATATTGCCCTCCGGGGATTTCATGACGAAAAACCTCGGCCGAGCTGGCTTTCATGCCCGATTCAAAAGGATAATAGTAATCACGAACAGCCTCCCAATAATTACTAAACTGATTTAAAGAATCAATATCGTATGGATTCTCCCTTTCATGAAAACGCATCATCTCTACCATAGCGTTTAAATTAGGCTGCGAGGTTAAGCCCGATAAAGCACCTATGGCACAATCCACTACATCTACACCGGCCTCTATAGCCATTAAATAAGTGGCTGATTGAAGAGAAGAAGTATCATGGGTATGCAAATGCACCGGAATTTTAACCGTATCCTTTAAAGCCTCAATCAATATTTTAGCGGCATAGGGCTTCAATAAACCCGACATATCTTTCACCCCCAAAATATGCGAACCGGCGTTTTCCAAATCTTTGGCCAAACGCAAATAATAATCCAGGTTATACTTACTGCGTTTAGGGTTCAAAATATCACCGGTATAGCAAAAAGATCCTTCGGCCAGGCCTCCGGTTTTTTTGCGCACCATATCAATGCAAGGCGCTATATTTTCCATCCAGTTTAACGAATCAAAAATCCGGAACACATCTACACCCTTTTCCCAGCTCGTTTGTACAAAGGACTCTATTTGATTATCCGGATAAGCGGAATATCCTACGCCGTTACATCCGCGGATAAGCATCTGGATCAAAATATTGGGCATGGCAGCCCGAACTTTCTCCAGCCTTTGCCAGGGATCTTCATATAAAAAGCGTAAACAAACATCAAATGTAGCACCGCCCCAGGCTTCCATACTAAAAGTTTGCGGATGCATTTTGGCAAAAGCTTCGGCTACTTTTAAAATATCATAACTGCGCATCCGGGTGGCTAAAAGCGATTGGTGCGCATCCCGGAAGGTGGTATCGGTGTAATATATTTTCTTCTCATTTTTAAGCCACTGGCAAAAAGCCTCTGGACCCAGTTCCGTCAAGCGGTCTTTAGTTCCTTGGGGATAACCAGCCTGATGGTTATAATAAGGAATTACCGGTTTTTCCAGCCGCTTATCCGGATCTATATGCATCACATCAGGATTACCGTTTACAGAGATCTCTCCAAGAAAAGAGAGCAAGCGGGTACCCCGGTCCAGCCTCGATTTTATCTCAAAAAGCTCCGGATGTTCGGCAATAAAGTTAACCGTGCTTTTTCCTTCAATAAAATCAGGGTGATTGATCAGATTTTCCAAAAACTGGATATTGTTCTTTACTCCGCGGATGCGAAATTCTCTTAAGGCTCGGTTCATTTTCCTTGCTGCATCAGGCAAATTAGCCCCCCAAGTACTTACTTTTACCAGCATGGAATCAAAAAACGGACTTATTTTCATGCCCGGATAAGTACTACCCTCGTCCAGGCGCACCCCAAAGCCGGTAGCGTTACGATAGGTGATCAGGGTTCCATAATCCGGCTTAAAATCATTAGTCGGATCTTCGGTAGTAATACGGCATTGCATGGCAAAACCATTTCGCCTTACCCTGGACTGATCCGCCAATCCAATCTCCGGATCGCTTAAACGTAAACCATTGGCAATAAATATCTGGGTTTTAATCAGGTCTATGCCGGTAATCATTTCGGTTACCGTATGTTCTACCTGAATTCGGGGATTTACTTCTATAAAATAGATTTGCTCATTAGCATCAACCAAAAACTCAACCGTGCCTACATTATTGTAATTCACTGCACGGGCAATATCTGTGGCGTGTTGATACAGCTTTTGCCGGGTTTCACTTTTCAAATTTATGGAAGGGGCAATCTCAACTACCTTCTGAAACCTCCGCTGAACAGAGCAATCGCGTTCATAGAGATGTATTACGTTTTGATAATGATCTGCTACAACCTGCACTTCGATATGCCGTGGTCTTTCAATAAGCTTTTCCAGAAAAACCGTATCATCGCCAAAGGCAGTTTTAGCTTCGCCGCGTGCCTCCTGGAAAGATTTCTGCAGCTCTTCTTCCGATCTTACTACCCGCATTCCACGCCCGCCACCCCCCGCAGCCGCTTTCAAAATCAGCGGAAATCCAATCCGTTTAGCCTCGGCCAAAGCCACTTCTATAGAATCCAGTTTATTCTCATTGCTTTCAATAACCGGCACCTGCACCTTTTTAGCCACGGTTTTAGCTGTTATTTTATCGCCCAGGGCACGCATTACATCCGGCCGGGGACCAATAAAAATAATTCCGTTTTCGGCACAAGCTGCAGCGAATTCCGGATTTTCGGCTAAAAATCCGTAACCGGGATGTATTGCATCCGCCTGGCAAAACTTGGCCATTTTGATAATAGCCTGTATATCCAGATAGGGCTTTAAAGGCTCATTCTCTTCCCCAATCTGATACGCCTCATCGGCCTTGTAACGGTGCAGGGAATAACGGTCTTCGTAGGTATAAATGGCCGCCACCTGAATGTTTAACTCATTGCAAGCACGACTGATGCGGATAGCGATTTCGCCCCGGTTAGCAATCAGGATTTTTTTCATCATAAGGGCTTTTCTGGATTAGATTTTAATAATGGAGAATAACCTGATAATTAAAAAGATGTTCGACCGGAAATCGAAAAGAACTGAAATGTCGAAAAAATAAGAGGATTAACTGGATATAAAAGAAGCAAGGCCATTTATACAACGACCTTGCTTTCATTAGTAAATTTTGGGAAGTAAAACTTATTCAAAGGCAAAATTATTTTGTTTAATAATTTCAGCTACTCTGCTACCAGACCGGTCTCCGGCATAACGATTTCTTTTTAAGTCTATGCTTATATATATTTCGGTATCATCTATACCACAGGCCATTTGCATGGGCTCGCGGGTTATTCTAAAATAAGTGTCATAACCAAGTGGCAGTGTTTCTAACATGGGTTTTTCTTTAACTGGTGTTAAGGTGATTATTACCGAAGCGCTAAGCTTAGAAGTACTCCTGGTTTTGGCAAGGCAATAAGTGTAGCCTCGCTCGATTAGAAAACCGAGTAAATGAGGGGTTAGAGGTGTTTTCATACTTGTAGAGTTTAGGTTTAAATGAATAATAAATGTATTTCAAAAAATAACCGTTGTAAAGAGTGTTAATACTTAAATTGCAGGTGTAAACTACGTGAATTTAAGCCTCTTAGCTCCTTATTAACGTCCCAAATCAGGCACTTATAAATCTATAAAATCAAAAAACTACAAAATTCGCATTGAGCTTAGCCTGTATGAACGTATTTGCTAATTAAAAATATAAAAATAAATTAAACATTCTCAAAAGTTAAAATATATTTGATTTGATTAATATTTTTGCAATGTAAATAGTTCTCCAAAAATTTACAAAAATTAACGCAGAATGCCAACCGATAATACTGCCTTACCGGCATGTAACACAAAGCCTCCGACTCAGTTTCCGGAAGACAAGGATTTCATTTACCAAATTGCCGACTCTATACCTGATCTATTGTATGTTATTGATTTAAAAAAACTTAAAATTATTTATATAAATAAAGCGGCAAAAGAGGCTCTAGGCTATACTCCAGAGCAAATATTAAAGATGAAACGCTCATTTATCGACATCTTTCTCAATCCTCAGCATAAGGAAAAAGCATGCGCTTTTTTAAAGTCTTTTGAAGGAACAAGTGGCTGGCAAACCCAAAGGTTTAACTATAAAATAAAAACCAGAATGGACACCTGGCGCTATTTCCACTGTAGACATTCCGTTTTTAAATCTGACGAGCATGGAAAGCCTTTGCAAATTATTGGAATTGCCCAGGATATTACCGGAGATAAAAAAGTAGAGGATAACAGGATCAGGTTAAAGCTTAAACAACAAAAAGCTATTTCCAAAGCCATCCTAAAAACCCAGGAAGAGGAACGAAAACGTATTGCAGAAGCATTACACAACGGCTTAGGACAGGTACTTTATGGCGTGAAATTAAGCCTGGATATTCTGGATCCTGATACTAGTAACCCCAAGAAAAACAATAAAGAGATAAAAAAAACCATCCGCCATTTATTGGATGATGCCATTGAAGAAACCAGAACCATTTCTTTTGAGCTGATGCCTGCTATTTTAAAAGATTTCGGCTTGGCAATAGCTATTCGCGACCTGCTCAGAAAAAAACTGGCTAAAACATCTATTAGGGTATCCATACATTTTTCGGGTCTAAAAAACAGACTGGATCCGGACCTGGAAATTGCTATTTTCAGAATAGTGCAAGAAATCATCAATAACGTGATTAAACATGCGCATGCCTCATCCATCAGCCTGAATATTAACAAAGTATCAGACTACATCCAAATGAAAATTACAGACGATGGATTGGGATTTAATTATGAAAAAGCACTCAATAGTAAGGGCTTTGGTATGCGGAGTATTATGAACAGACTTGAGCTATTAAATGGCCACCTAAATATTGACTCTGAGCCCGAGAAAGGCTCTGTTTTTCTGATAGACATCCCTCTGAATTAAGAAAGCTCCGGATTATTTAATAATACCTCCCCGAAAAGCCTGCATAATCAAGGCAGCCGTATTAGCTACCCCTGCTTTTTCAACCATATTTTTCCGATGACCTTCAACCGTGCGCCGGCTAGTAAAAAGCTTATCCGCAATTTCACTATTTGTATAACCTTCGGCAATTAATTTAAGTACATCCATTTCTCTTTTGGTAAAATCTAAATGTGGCATTTCTATATCCAAAGATTCATGGCTCATATTTTTTCTAAATATGCGAATGGCCAATTCATTGCAAATGTAATTTGCACCGGATGCCACATGCTTAATAGCAAAAACCAGTTCATCCTTACTGATATTTTTCAGCAAATATCCCCTGGCCCCAGCGTTAAAGGCCTCGGTAACGTAGTTTTCATGATCAGACATGGATAATACAACCACGTGAACATGCGAAAAATGCTTGCTTAGTTGTTGAATAAGCTCTATGCCACCCATCATGGGCATATTTAAATCGGCTAAAACCAGCTCGATATCCGGTCGTTCTTTTAATATTCTTAATACCTCTTGCCCATTCGAGGCTTCCCCCATCACATGGATGTTGGCTTCATTATCTAACAGAGATTTAATACCGTTTCTAACGATATTATGATCTTCGGCCAATAGAACGTTAATTAGCATACGAAATTTTAAGACAAGATTTTTTAAATCATAACAGAATATTTTTACAACAAAACTTTTGAAAGTAAAGATAATCAGGCAAATATCCTATAGCTCAAAAATACATTTACGGGCATTTTGTAAAATTTTTCGGAAAAAATTCGGCCATAAATCCAGGAGAAGAATCATAAAAACAAAAGCCAGATTAGACTTTTATCGATCTAATCTGGCTTTTAAAAATTTATAAATCAAGTTCTGATTACAGACTGATGTATTCAAACCCGGTATAAGGAACCAGTACCTTTGGAATTTTAATTCCCTGATCTGTTTGATTATTTTCCAGCAAAGAAGCCAATATACGAGGCAAAGCCAGGGCGCTACCATTTAACGTGTGAGCCAACTGAGCCTTCCCTTCTTTTCCTTTGAACCGAAGTTTTAAACGATTGCTCTGGTAAGTCTCAAAATTAGAAACTGAAGACACTTCCAGCCAACGACCTTGTGCAGCGCTCCAAACTTCCATATCGTAAGTTTTGGCAGAGGTAAAGCCCATATCGCCACCGCATAAACTCAGTACCCGGTAAGGCAATTCCAGGTCTTGCAATAAAGATTGCACATACTGGCTCATCTCTTCTAAAATAGAATAAGAATGCTCCGGATGCGCTATCTGCACAATTTCTACCTTATCAAACTGATGCAAACGATTCAAACCCCTTACGTGGGCACCATATGATCCGGCTTCGCGACGGAAACAAGGCGTATAAGCACAGTTTTTAATAGGCAGCTCCTCTTCTTTTACAATCACATCGCGGTACAGGTTGGTTACCGGAACCTCGGCGGTAGGAATCAGGTAAAGGTTATCCAAACCTACATGATACATCTGCCCTTCCTTATCAGGCAACTGACCAGTACCATAACCAGATGCTTCATTTACCACAATAGGTGGCTGCATTTCGCGGTAGCCAGCCTGAGTAGCTTTATCTAAGAAGAAATTGATCAAAGCACGTTGCAAACGGGCACCCTGACCTTTATACACCGGAAAACCAGCTCCGGCAATTTTAGTTCCTAATTCAAAATCGATGATATCGTATTTGGCGGCCAGCTCCCAATGCGGCAGGGCATTTTCGGGCAAGTTCGGTTTGTTGCCGCTTTCCAGAACTACTATATTTTCTTCAGGTGAGTTGCCCTGAGGAACCGAAGCATGAGGCAAATTAGGAAGCAAGAACAGCATATTTTGCAGGCTTTCTTCCATTTCAGCCAGCTTCTCTGAAAGCTCTTTGCTTTGAACTTTAAAGGATGAAGTGGCTGCTTTCAATTCTTCCGCTTTTTCCTTCTGCCCCTGGCGCATCAAATCGCCGATTTGACGAGCGGCCGAATTAGCTTCTGCTGCAATAGAATCTAATTGGGTCTGGGTTTGCCGGCGCTCTTCATCCAGCACAATGATCTGATCAACCAACTCAAGCTGTTTAAAATTTTTAACAGCCAGGCGCTCTAAAACTTGTTCCCTATTTTCGCGGATATAACTAACTTGCAGCATCGATTATTAATTTTTTCACAAAGATATAAAAGTTTGGAGTTTGAGCCCTTCCGGGGAAGTTTTTTCAAAACCGCAAACCCAAAATACAGCATATACCATGAGCGGCAAACTCTACCTTGTACCCACCCCCATTGGCAACCTGGAAGACATGACTTTCAGAGCCATCAGAATATTGAAAGAAGTAGATCTGATTCTGGCCGAAGATACCCGAACCAGCGCTCCGCTGCTGAAACATTTCGGCATCGAAAAAAAGGTTTTTTCTCATCATCAGCATAATGAGCATAAATCGGTTACTGAAATTATCCGTTTCTTAAAAGAAGGACAGCAAATTGCGTTGATTTCTGATGCCGGAACTCCTGCTATTTCTGACCCGGGATTTCTGCTGGTTAGAGAAGCTTTGAAAAATGAGCTGCCCGTAGAATGTTTACCCGGAGCCACGGCCTTTGTACCAGCCCTGGTTAATTCCGGACTTTCTGCCGATCGTTTTACTTTTGAAGGATTCCTGCCGGTAAAAAAAGGACGGCAAACGCGTTTAAAAGAATTGGCCACCGAAGAACGCACCATGATTTTTTATGAATCGCCGCACCGTTTACTGAAAAGCCTGGAAGAGTTTATCCAGTATTTCGGGGCCGAACGCCAGGCTTCAGTATCGCGGGAGCTGACCAAAATGTTTGAGGAAACCGTAAGAGGCACTTTAGCAGAAATTAAATTACATTTTGAAACCCATACATTAAAAGGAGAATTTGTAATTTGTGTGGCCGGCCAATAAAGCAGGCAAGGATAATATTGGGAACAATAAAAAACATTACCCATGTCGATTGATCAATATTTAACAGACGGGCAGGATCCAAAAACCGCAGAAAAAACTCTAAGTAAACTGCGGGATATGCTAACCTCAGGTGAGGCCATTGTTTATCTGGCTATCCAGAAAAAACCGGCGGTAACCCTCATCCCCGATTGCATTGCCGTAACCAATAAACGGATTGTTTTTTGCCTGCCCGGAAATTTAGGTTTAACCACCGATTTCATCACCTTTACCTGGACCGACATTAAAGAGGTTTCTTTTAAGGAAGAGTTTTTAGGCTCTAAATTTACGGCCATCCCCCAAAAGGGAGAAAACGTAACTATAGATTATATTCCCAAAGTACAGGCCCGCAAACTTTACCAGTTTTGCAATGAACAATTGGAAAAACTGAAAGAGCTGGAACGTAACCAGGAATTGGATAGCTGGAAACCGACAGGAACTACTGAACCCTCAACCGAAGAGAAACAAACTGTTGGAGAAAACGCAAAACCAGCCGAACAACCGGAGGACGAGGTAACTCAAAAGCTGAAAAAACTAAAAACCCTTTTCGAAAAACAGCTTATTACCCAGGAAGAGTACGAATCTAAAAAAGCTGAAATTTTATCCCAATTATAGTCTTGAAACGCAACATCCGGCTGGCCATTGCCAGCGCATTCTTATTATGGCTGGCCTGGCCTCCCATTCCTTTTACTGGCCCCATTTTGTTAATTGCCTTATTGCCGCTTTTATTAGTGGTTGATAATATCCTTGAATCTGAACAAGGTCGAAAAGGCCGCCAGGTTTTCCGTCTCAGCCTGTTAACTTTTTTCATCTGGAATACCGCCAGCATTTATTGGGTTTTCAACTCGCTGCATTCGGTGATGCCGGGTTGGCTGGCTGTTTTAATCTCTTTAATTCCTTTTGGTTTGGCCGCCCTGCTTATGGCCCTGGCTTTCTGGCTCTATTACCGGTTCAGACGCCATTTTACACGTTTCTGGAGCTATGCAGCCTTGATTTGTTTCTGGATAGGATATGAATATCTGCACCAAAGCTGGGACCTGGCTTTTCCCTGGATGACCCTCGGAAACGGATTTGCCCAAACCCATTATCTGGTACAATGGTATGAGTTTACCGGCGTATATGGCGGAACCCTCTGGATCCTGCTCAGCAATATTTTTGTTTATGAAACTTATCGTGCTTATCAAGCTGGTTCGGCCATCAAAAAATCCATGCTGTTGCGCAGCCTAACCCTGATTTTGGCGCCCATCCTCATTTCTTTGTCGATGTATTTTCGCTACCAGGAAAAAGAAAATCCGGCCAACGTGGTAGTGGTACAACCCAATATTGATCCATATGCCAAATTTGGATCCATGCCCGTTGCTGAGCAATTAAACAAACTGATCCGGCTATCCGACTCTCTGGGCCAAACCAATACCGAGTATTTCATCTGGCCAGAAACGGCTATTCCGGAAGCTATTGAGGAAGAAAACATCCGGGCAAACCCCAATTTTCAAATTATAGAAAACTTTTTAAGCAAGTATAAAAATGGCAATCTGATATCCGGCATAGAAAGCTATTCCGTTTATGATTCTGCACAAACGCCAACAGCCCGTTTTGATGGCCGGATTAACAAACACTTTGATGTTTTCAACGCGGCCGTACAGATTGAAAACTCACCCAAAGTGCAGTTTTATCATAAATCTAAACTGGTTCCGGGGGTAGAACAAATACCTTTTGCCCAAACCCTGGCTTTTCTGAAACCGGTTTTTGCAGGTTTTGGAGGCTCTACCGGAAGTTATGGCAAGCAACTGGAGCCTTCTGTATTTTATTCGCAAAGCGGAATTGGAGCCGCCCCGGTAATCTGCTACGAATCTATCTGGGGAGAATATGTAGCCGATTATGTAAAAAAAGGAGCGCAGTTCATAGCCGTAATCACTAACGATGGCTGGTGGGGAAATACTTCGGGCAAAGACCAACATTTGCAATATGCCAAACTACGGGCCATTGAAACCCGCAGATGGGTAGCCCGATCAGCCAATACAGGCATTTCGGCTTTTATCAACCAGCGTGGAGATATTGTCAAACAATCTTCCTGGTGGGTGCCAACCGCGTTAAAAGCAGACATCAACCTGAATGAGGAAATTACTTTTTATGCCCAACATGGCGATTATATTGCCTTAGCAGGATGTTTGGGAAGCGCCCTGTTTGGAATAATGCTGTTGGCAAGAGCATGGAGACGAAAGAAATAAACAGGAATCGTCTCTCGTCCTTCGTTTTTCGTCCAAAGAAATATGTACGAACTCTTCGGATTAGCTCGAAAGACGAAAAACGATAGACCAAGGACGAAAAACGACAGACGAAAAACGTCTCTACCCCAAATATTTCCCAACAATAGGCATTCTTCTGCCCATTCCAAAGGCTTTAGGAGATACGCGTAAAATTGGTGCCGCCTGCTTCCGTTTAAATTCGGCATTATTGACCATTTTTAAAACCCGGCGCACCAAAGCCTCGTCAAAGCCTTGGGCAATAATAGCTGCTGTTCCTTTTTTCTGTTCGATATATTGATACAGGATCGCGTCCAGGACATCATATTCGGGTAATGAATCTGTATCCTTCTGGTCAGGCCTCAATTCGGCCGAAGCAGGCTTAATGATGCTATTCAGCGGGATAACTTCTTCATCCCGGTTTATATATTTGGCCAGTTTATAAACCTGCGTTTTATACACATCACCTAAAACACTCAAAGCGCCGGCCATATCCCCATATAAAGTTCCATAGCCAACCGCACATTCGCTCTTGTTAGAAGTGTTCAGCAAAATATAACCAAACTTGTTCGACATGGCCATTACAATCATGGCCCGGGAGCGGGCCTGAATATTCTCTTCTGCAATATTAAAAGGCAGATCTTTAAAAACCGGCTTCAAGGCAGCATCAAAAGTGTCGACAATTTCATGAATGGGGATCATTTCATACTCGCAATCCAAATTTTCAACCAAATCCAGCGCATCCTGAATGGAATGTTCTGTTGAATACTCTGAAGGCATTAAAACGGCCATCACATTTTCAGGGCCCAGAGCTTTAGTGGCCAAAGCAGCAACCACCGCCGAATCTATTCCTCCCGACAAGCCCAATATCGCTTTGCTAAAACCTGACTTATGGAAATAATCTTT
>DASQIU010000214.1:0-2504 GCA_035631395.1 Daejeonella sp.
AATGCATTAACTACTAATTTAAAACATGCACATGAGAAAATTTCTATCACTGTTTACAGTGCTGATGCTTTTTTATGCATTGGCATTTGCTCAAAACCGTGTAAGCGGTAAAGTAATGGATGTTTCAGGAAATCCTATTCCTAATGTTTCTATTGTTGTGAAAGGGTTTAAAAGTGGAACAGTTACAGCTTTAGATGGTACTTTCAGTCTGAATGTCCCTGCTTCTGCAAAAAAACTTGTTTTTTCTTCTGTAGGATTTGAGGACAAAGAAGTTGAGTTGGGCTCTTCCAGCGTACTTTCAATTACATTGAGGCAAAGCGATGCATTGGTTTTGGCTGATGTGATTGTTACTGGAGTAGCTGGAGCTACCACCCGGAAAAAGATGACCGTTTCGGTAACTAAGGTTACTGCAGAGCAATTGCAAAACGTACCAGCGACATCTCTTTCGTCTGCCCTTACGGGTAAGGTGGCAGGTCTTAAAACTTCATCCTATGGCGGCCAGCCTGGTGAATCACTTGATATTTTGCTTCGGGGGGATAATAACTTAAACAACGTCGGCTCTGGTCCTTTAATTCTGGTAGATGGGATTATTATGTCGGGTAGCTTGGCCGATATTAATGCAGATGATGTCGAGTCTATGGAAGTGGTAAAAGGAGCGGCCGCATCGGCCCTTTATGGTTCCAGAGCTGGGAATGGCGTAATTTCTATTATTACAAAAAGAGGAAGGGGGATTGTGCCTAATAAGGTCAATGTTACGGTTAGAAATGAAGTTGGCTTTCAAAATCTTACACACTACCTCGACGTGGCACAGGCACATCCTTATAAGCTTGCTCCCGACTGGGAGTCAGCAAAAGGAAAATATACGAAATATGATGGTGTTACATATCCGGCTGGCTATGAAGGAGCGGGTTTTAGTACCCAAATTTCGGGTAACCGTCCTTTGGATGCTGATCATTATATGGATAATCCCTATGGTGTTTATAGAAATCAGCAGGCAGACTTTTTTAAAACAGGAAGGAACTATACAAATTTTGTTTCTGTGGCTAATCGTACAGAAAAAAATAATATTTATCTCTCTTTTGAAAATAATGCTCAACAAGGTGTTGTGGCCTTGACCGATGGTTATAAAAGGCAAAATTTCAGAATCAATCTGGATCAGCAGGTGGCGACCTGGTTAAAATTAAGTGCGTCCAATCTTTTTATTAACAGAAATGTACAATATCCGGGCGGTGGCGTTGGCTTATTCTATGCGATAGCTCGCCAAGAAAGGGATGTTAATCTGAACCAATTGAATCCGGATGGTCAGCCTTATTATTTGCGGTCTAATCATTTCAATCAGGAGGCTACTAATCCCCTTTATCCTTTATACAAACAAAGAAGAAATGAGAAAACCCGTAGATGGATGGGCAATTATACGGCTAATTTGAAATTCACTAATTGGATTGATCTGGATCTTACCCAGACTATGGAAATTGAGAATTACCGTTATTCCAATATTTCTCCTAAGGATTACTGGGCCCAATCGGGGGGTACTGCCGCTACCAACTTTATGTCTTATACTGATGGGGGTATGTCTCAAACCACCAGTGAAAGCAATACACAAAATACGCAGGCGACCCTGAATCTTTCTCATAAATTTAATGATCTCACTGCCAGGGCAAAATTTTCATATCTCTACGAGAACAGAAAATACGAGTCTAACTACGTTAGCGGCTCCAAATTTGTAATCTCGGGCATTGAGACATTGGAAAACTTTGCAAGTATTGCAGATGCCAACTCCTATTCAGAAACGGAAAGGGCACAGAACTATTTTGCCATCTTAGGCCTTGATTGGCGTAGCAAATTACTGTTTGATGGTATGTTCCGCTATGATGGTTCTTCTTTATTCGGTAAAGATGCCCGGTGGAATCCTTACTATCGTGTATCAGGCGCATATCGTATTAGTGAGGACATTAAGATCAATGGTATAAATGAATTGAAACTCCGCGCAGCGCACGGTACTGCAGGCATGCGTCCGGGTTTTAATTGGCAATATGAAACATATACACTGAGTAACGGTGTAGCCAGCGCCAAGCAAAAAGGCAACAGTTTTCTAAAACCATCCAAAACAAGGGAGACGGAAATTGGTTTGAATGTTGACTTTCTGAACAAATTTAATTTCGAAGCGACTTATGCTTTTTCTTTAACTGATGACCAGTTCTTAAATGTTCCCCTGATACCATTTTTGAATGATGGTTTCAATAGACAATGGCAAAATGCAGGGTCTGTTAAATCAAATACACTTGAGCTTACCCTGGGTGCTAACTGGATTAAAAGTGCTGCTTTCTCGTGGAATACAAACTTCGTATTTTCCAAGGTTAGACAAAATATTGAGGAGCTGCCTATTGCTCCCTACCTGTACTCAGATGGAAATATGGGAGATCAGTCTTTGTTTTATGTAAAAGCCAATGAAGTGTATGGTGCTATGTATGGTTATCGAATGGTTCGTACGCTTGATGAAATGG
>DASQIU010000215.1:0-3603 GCA_035631395.1 Daejeonella sp.
GGCTTCTTTACTATATCCCAGTCTCCCACCAGCATAAGCGTAAAATTTTTTAAAAAGAGGATAATATTTTTGATAGCTTAAATCGCCACCATACTGATTTGAAGTTGTTTCGTTGGGATTAATTCCATACTTATTTTTTCCATAAAGAAAAGTAAATCCAGCCTTTTCGTTTTCATTGATAAAACGTCCATAGCCAAAGTTTAATGTTGAAACTTGATGCTGATTACCATAACTATTCTCTTCATATTTTTGAGAATAGTTAGCGTGACTAAAACCGAAACCAATTGTGTTAGTACCTTTAGTTTGTGCCTGGGCACAAACTGAAATGATTGCCATAAAAGCAATTAGTAAACTTTTTTTCATAATCTTTTAGGTTTAAAATTTCTTAGAAGATGATAATTAAACCTAAGATATGAATCAATTACAAATTAGCTTGAAATTAATAAACAATTAGTTCAACTTATACCGTAAACCATTTACTTGAGTAATTTGCTCCAAAAACTCATTGCTAGGGCTAATTTTCAGCGATTTGGATGGCATGCTCAACGAAGTTTCTTCCTCATAATCCAGCACCATAAACTTTAGCTGACAATTACCGCTAGGATGTTTCTCTTTGTTTACTGTTATAATTTGCTCCAATTGCTGAATAAATTGAGTACTCACCTCGGTTAAGGGCAACTGAATAGTTAAGCTCTTGGCCATTTTATCCCTTAATTCAGACAAAAGCAGCATGCTGGTAATTTTAAACTCCCAATTATCTTTTTGTCTGAAACGTTCGCTAACTGTGCCCCTGATCTGCAGGAAAAAACCATCCTGTAGATATTGTTTCAGCTTCACATAATCTTCTCCAAAAATGGCTATTTCAAAAGTATCGCTATAATCTTCCAGCATAAAAGAGCCGAAAGGTTTTCCGGTTTTAGTGGTCCGGTGACTGCACATTGAAACTAACCCGCCGATAACCAGATCGCGATTTTTCAGTTTGGCAAACTCTTCTTTATCCTCTTCCTGCACCTCGATCGCTTTCATGCGGTTGATCAAGCTTAAATGTTTTACCTGGTGCGTACAGAAATGCTCTAACTCAAAACGATAATTATCTAAAGGGTGCCCGGTTAAATAAATGCCGATCACCTCTTTTTCATATTTCAATTTTTCAATCAAACCAAACTCTTCGGCATCCGATAAAACAGGTTCGGCAATCTGCGCATCACTGGTTCCGCCAAACAGGGAAACCTGCGAGGAGTTGATATTATTCTGAAAATCGTTGGTGTATTTAATCAGGCGCTCAATACCATTATAATTGCCCTCGGCATTGGCAAAAAACTGGGCACGGTTAAACCCAAAACAGTCAAATCCGCCGGCGTACACCAAATTTTCATATACTTTTTTACTAACCGCCCGGGGATTGGTGCGGCGGGCAAAATCATAAATACTGTTGTAAGGGCCATTTTCCAAGCGCTCGGCAACAATACTTTCTACGGCTTTTTCTCCAACGCCTTTAATACCCGACATACCAAAGCGGATCTCCCCTTTTTTATTCACCGTAAAGCTCAACTCCGATTCATTGATATCGGGTCCCAGCACAGGTATGCCCATGCGCCGGCATTCTTCCATAAAGAAAGATATCTTCTCGATATTATTCTGGTTATTCAATACCGCTGCCATGTATTCGGCCGGATAATTGGCTTTCAGATAAGCGGTTTGATATGCCACAAAGGCATAACAGGTGGAATGCGATTTATTGAAAGCGTATTGGGCAAAGGCTTCCCAGTCGGTCCAAACTTTTTCGGCAACTTTCAGATCATGGCCATTGGTTTTACAACCCTCCATAAACTGGGCCTTCATTTTATTCAGAACCTCGATCTGCTTTTTACCCATAGCTTTCCGCAAAACGTCGGCATCACCCTTACTAAAGTTGGCCAGTTTCTGCGAAAGAAGCATCACCTGCTCCTGGTACACCGTAATACCATAAGTCTCTTCCAGGTATTCTTCCATATCGGGCAGATCATAGGTTACCTGCTCCCGGCCATGTTTACGGGAAATAAATTTAGGAATATACTCAATTGGCCCCGGACGATACAGGGCGTTCATGGCAATCAAATCCTCAAATTTATCGGGCTTCAGATCACGCAAATACATCTGCATTCCATCACTCTCAAACTGGAAGGTGCCGTTGGTATCGCCCCGCTGATAGAGCTCAAAAGTTTTCTGATCTTCCAGAGAAATGGAATCTATTTCGATGTCGATATCATAATTTTGTTTGATCAGCCGCAGGGCATCCTTAATAATGGTTAAGGTTTTCAGCCCCAAAAAGTCCATTTTAATTACCCCGGCATCTTCAATTACGCGGCCATCAAATTGGGTAACCAACAGATCCGATTCCTTAGAAGTAGCTACCGGGATAATATTGGTCAGATCATCAGGTGCAATAATGATTCCTGCCGCGTGAATACCTACGTTGCGGACAGACCCTTCCAGAACCAGAGCCTCTTTAAGCACCTTGGCATGGATGGTTTTACCCTCTTCCAGAATATCTCTAAGCTTTTTTACATTTTCAAAATCTTCCGGATTCAGATCCTTTTTAACTTTTTCTATGGGCGCTGTCATTACCTGCACCAGGTTGGTACCGGGGCGGTCTGGCACCAGCTTGGCCAGCATGTTGGATTCAGAAAGAGGCAGATCCAGTACCCGGGCCACATCTTTAATACTTGATTTGGCCGCCATTGATCCATAAGTGATGATCTGGGCTACCTGGTTTTTCCCGTATTTTTCTACCACATAATCAATTACCTTCTGGCGTCCGGCATCGTCAAAATCCGTATCAATATCGGGCATGGATTTACGATCCGGGTTCAGGAAACGCTCAAACAGCAATTTGTATTTGAGGGGATCGATATTGGTAATACCAATGCAATAAGCCACCACCGAACCGGCGGCAGAACCCCTGCCCGGGCCAATGAAAACGCCCAGATCCCGGCCCGCACGTATAAAGTCTGATACGATCAAAAAGTAACCGGCAAAACCCATGGTGCGGATGGTAAAAAGCTCAAAATTGATCCGTTCTTCCGCCTCGGGGCTAATATCTATATAACGCTCTTTAGCGCCGGTAAAAGTTAAATGTTTCAGATACTCCCATTGGTTCAGGTTTTCTGCTTCAGGGCCAGTGTGGATCTTAAATTCTTCCGGTATGGGGAAGTTAGGGAGCAAAATATCCCGTTTCAGTTTTAAATGCTCCACCTTATCAACAATCTCGTTGGTATTATCCAACGCTTCGGGCAGATCATGGAACACTTGCCCCATTTCGGCCTGCGTTTTAAAATAAAACTGATCGTTAGGAAAACCGAAACGGAAACCTTTGCCACCTTCTTCATCGGTGGCAATGGGCGTACTTTGCATATCGCCGGTATTAACGCATAGTAAAATATCATGGGCATTGGCATCCTGCTGATCGACGTAATGCGAATCATTAGAGCAGATCACCTTGACATTATACTTTTTAGCAAACTTGAGCAATGCATTATTAACGATATGCTGCTCGGCAATATCATGCCTTTGAAGCTCAATGTAAAAATCCTCGCCAAATAAATCCAGCCACCATTTAAACTC